>CADCVT010000436.1 GCA_902806215.1 uncultured Solirubrobacteraceae bacterium
TCTTGTCGGTCGCCTCGCCGAGGCCGACCTCGGTCAGGCGGCGCATCACGATGTCCGTGATCTCGTCCTCGCCCTTGTCCGTGTGCTGGCGCAGCGGGAAGGCGGTGTTGTCGAGCACGTTCATCGACCCGAAGAGCGCGCCGTCCTGGAAGAGGACGCCGAACTTCTTGCGCATCTCGAACAGCTCGTCGTCGGCCATGTTCGGGACCGACTCACCGTGGACGAGGATGTCGCCGTCGTCGGGATAGAGCAGGCCGACCATGTGCTTGATGCACACGGACTTGCCGGTGCCCGACGGCCCGAGGATCATCGAGATCTTGCCCTCGGGCAGGCCCATGTTCAGGCCGCGGAGGATGCGGTTGCGGCCGAACGCCTTGTGGACGTCGATGAACTCGACGGCGTCGACCGAGCCGTGCGGGCGCTGGCGCCCGGTGTGCCACTTGTACTCGTCGTCGTGACCGTCGGGGAGCGGCTCGTGCACGACCGAGACGCGCTGCTCCTCCTCCTCGGCGGTCTCCGGACGGGCGTTGCCCTCGCGGTCGAGGACGAAGCGATCGCGCGTGGAACCGTCGTCGTCGCTCACGGCGGCGCGACCGCGGTCATGGGTCGCGTCGTCGTGATCCTGCGGTGCGCGGTCGCCGGAGGCCTCGACGGGCATGTCGCCGCCGGTGCCGGCGTGCGGCTCGCGCATCGTCTCGTCGCCGTCGTCCTCGTTCCTACGCAGTCGCGGAATACGCGGCATCTCTCGTCCTCATCCTCCGATTGGGGCTCGGGGGTTCGCGCCCCAGAAGAGCTGGGTGCCGAGCATCCCGATGAGATGCACGAGCACGATGTTCAACACCATGGACTTCGCCGTCGCGGTGCCGACTCCCACCGGGCCGCCACCAGCGTGGTAGCCGTAGTAACAACCGACGAGCACGATGCACGTCGCCATCGCCATGCCCTTGATGACGCTGTAGAGCAGGTCGGGTGGGTTCTGGAACATCCAGAAGATGAGGAAGAACCCTCCGGACGACACCTCGCCTATCTGCTCGACCACCGCCAGGTAGCTCGCGAAGAACCCGGCGCCGACGGCGGCGATGTACATGAACGGCAGCACGAGCCAGGCGGCGATCAGACGGGTCGCGCACAGGAAGAGCACGGAGTCGATGCCCATGACCTCGAGCGCGTCGATCTCGTCCGAGATCCGCATGGAGCCGAGCTCGGCCACGATGCCGGTGCCGACCTTGGCGGACATCATGTAGCCGAACGCGTACGGCACGAGCTCGCGCAGGTCGCACCACGCGGCGAACACGCCGGCGTACGCCGGGGCGCCGACCGCGCGGTTGAAGTACGCGCCCTCGATGCCGCACTGCAGGCCGATGATGAACACCAGGCCCCAGATGACGAGCGTCGAGGTGAGGATGAGGATCCCCGACTGGCGCAGCGCCTCGCCGAAGAACTTCAGGACGCGGAGCGTCAGGACCTGAGCGACGATCTTGCCGCAGAACTTCGTGATCTCGCCGAAGGTGGCGAGCCAGTCGCGCGGTACGGCCATCCAACCCATCAGCGAATCACCTGGATCTCGGGGTGTGTGGCCAGCAGGGTCTGCGTGAAGACGTAGTTGAACGCGAAGACGCCGAGGAAGGCGATGACGACCGCCTGGTTGACGGCTCGTCCCACGCCCTCCGCGCCACCGGACGCGGTCATGCCCTTGTAACAGCAGACGATCGCGACGATCGCGCCGAAGCCGGTGCACTTGAGCACCGAGCCCCAGAGGTCGGTCGTCGACGCGTTGGTGAAGAAGGTCGCCCAGAACGGACCGAGCGGCGCGCCGTTGACGAGCGTCGCGATGACGCCGCCGAAGATGCCGAAGAGCAGCGCGTAGATGTCGAACAGGCCCGTGATGAGCATGAGCGCGAGGAAGCGCGGGACGACCAGGTTCTTGACCGGGTCGACGCCGAGCACCTGGAGCGCGTCGAGCTCCTCGCGGATCTTGCGCGCGCCGAGGTCGGCGGTGATCGCCGTGCCGGCGACGCCGGCCACGATGATCGCCGTCACGAACGGCGCGAACTCGCGGATCGACGCGAGCACGAAGAACCCGCCGAGGCGGTCGAGCGCTCCGAAGAGCACGAGGAAGTTGGCGGCCTGCAGACCCGGCGCGCCGTAGCCGAAGGCCACGGTGCTGACGAGCAGCGGGAACCAGCACAGCTTCAGGGCGAAGAGGAACTGTCCGATGAACTCCCCGCCGTACGGATAGGGAGGCCGGAGGGCAGACATGATCGTCTTGCCCGTGAGGATCATCATGTCCCCGACCTCTTCGAGCAGGTTCTTCATCGGGAGGAACCCGCGATCGGCGACGCTTCTGACCAACCCTCTCCCCTTCTTCCTTAGAGACCCGGGCAGTGTGTACCACTGCCCTCGCACTCTGGAGCGTACGCAAACGGCGGAGCCCATGACAACAGGGAACCGTTGCGCCCACTCGACCCGGCGCCGCATCGCTCGGTTCCTGATAGCTTCGCGCCGCCTATGAGGAGGGTCTGGGTTCCCATCGCGCTGTCCGCATTCGCCGTCGCCGGGTGCGGTGGCGACCAGAAGCGGCAGGACGCCGACGAGCCGAACGGCCAGTGGGTCGTGGATGTCGTCGCCGCCGAGTTCCCGAGCTCGCAACGCCTCGCGCGCCAGGAGACGATGAAGATCACCGTGCGCAACACGGGCGAGTGCGATCCGTGCGGCCGCAAGGGCGACAAGGCGATTCCCAACATCGCGCTCACCGTCGACGGGCTGTCGCGCGCGTCGCAGCAGTCCGGCCTCGCCGACGCGAACCGCCCGGTCTGGATCGTCGACGACGGGCCGCGCGGCGGCACGACGGCGTACACGAACACGTGGGCGCTCGGCCGCGTCCCCGCGGGCAAGACGAAGACCTTCGAGTTCAAGGTGACCCCGGTCAAGCCCGGCCAGCACGAGGTGTCCTACCGCCTGTCGGCGGTCCTCGACGGCAAGGCCAAGGCGCGCGTCGAGGGCGGCGGACGGCCCGAGGGCAAGTTCTCGGTGCGCGTCGAGCGCGACCCGTCGCAGTCCCGCGTCGACCCGGACAGCGGAGAAGTCATCCGCCGCTAGCGCGTATTCTCGTCGCCCCTGCGCGGCGACGACGAACGAGGCCGTACGTCCGTACTGCTCTCGATTCGCCGCCCCCACGCAGGAACGACGATCGATGCGCGCTCCGGGCAGGGCTTCACGGTCTTTCCGTCGAAAAGCCGGTCGTGGTTCCTCGGAAGATCGATCTCGGTGAGGCCCTCGCGGCGGTCGGCGCGCTGCTGCTCGTCGTCGGCCTCTTCCTCGAGTGGTTCGACGGCGCGAGCGCTTGGGAGGCGTTCGAGTCGCTCGACCTCGTGCTGCTGCTCGGCGCGCTCACCGTCCTCGCGGCGGTGGCGGGCGCCTTCGACTGGTTGGGTGCGCGCACGCTCGCGCCGCTCGGGCTGACGCTGCTCCTCGTCGTCGTCGTCCAGCTCGTCGAGCCGCCTCCGGCCGTCGGCGAGGGCGAGCTCGGGACGGGCGCGTGGCTCGGCCTTGCGGGCGCGGCGCTCGTGCTGCTCGGCGGCGCGCTCCGCATCGCGTCCATCTCGGTGACGGTGAACGTCGGCGGCAAGGACGCGCGTCGTCGCGTCGACGCGGTCGACCGCCGCGAGCGCGCCGAACGTCCGCCAGACCCCCCTATAGGGCGGGCCGAGGGACGTTCGACGGATCCGGCGGGCGCGGTGCGCTTCGGTGCGGAGACCGACGAGCCGACGCAGGCCTTCACGCCGGTCGACGATCCGCCGGCGTGAGCACGACGGTGGCCGCGTTCGAGGTCCTGCGGTTCGAGGCCGTCCCCGCCGCGGCCGGCGTGGCGCTGCTCGAGCTCGAAGGCGTGTTCGCCGCGGGCCCCGCGCCGGCGAAGCCGCGGCTCCTGCTCGAGTACGGCGGGCGCTCGCGCGAGCTGCCCGCGGTCGTCTCGGGCGGCGACCCGCACGCGTGGTCGGCGACGTTCGCCGTGCCGATCGAGGCGCTCGACGGCGACCAGCACGGCTTCGCGCTCGTGCCGGGGCGCGGTCCCGTCATCGGCCTTCCCGCGCCGGACCTCGCCGGCGGCGAGGACGACCGCTTCGTCCGGCTCGCGCGCAGCGCCAACGACCTGCGCCACCGCCTCGCCGAGGCGAGTGCGTCGGCCGCCACGTCCAGCGAGCGCTACGCCGAGATCGCCGAGGAGCGCGACCGGCTGGCCGCCGAGCTCGAGAGCACCCGCGCCCGGGCCGAGGCCGCCGAGCAGGCGGCCGAGGAGATCCGCGCCGCGGGCGAGGAGGCCGACCGTGCCGCGGCCGAGGCCCGCGAGGAGCTCGGCCGCGAGCGCGAACGGCTCAGCGCCGAGGAGGCGGCCCTGACCGAGCGGCTCGACGCCGAGGCCGCGCGCGCCGAGGCGGCCGAGGCCGCGGCCCGCCACGAGCAGACGCTCCGCTCCGAGGTCCAGGCCGAGGTCGACCGCCTGCACCAAGAGATCTCCGAGGCCGCCGACGAGGCCGACGCGCTGCGCGCGCGGGTCGTCGCCGCCGAGAACGAGGCGCAGGCCACGCGCCTGGAGCTGCGCGAGGCGCGCTCGCGGCTGCAGAACCTCCAACGCGACCGGCCTGCGGCGGCGCGCGGCGCGACCGCGGCCGAGAACGCGCCGCTCGAATGGGCCGACGGGCCATCCGCCCAGGGGGCGGATGACCTTGGCGGGTCCGCCGGGGCCGGCGAGGCCGACTTCGACGGACGGAGCGATGCCGACCCCACGCTCCCCATCGACGTCGACACCGAGCCGACCGCGGAGATCGAGGCCGACGACGACGACGACACCGAGGCGACGCGGGCCATGCCGCGGGCGAAGGGTCGCCGCACGATCCGCCTCGAGCCCCACGACGACGACGTCAAGGTGCTCGACCCGGCCGCGGTCGGCGCCCGCTTCATCGAGCCCTCGACCACCCGTCCCCCGCTCCTGGCGATCACCCCGGCGAGGATCGCCGTCGGGATCGCCGTCCTCCTGCTCGTCATCGCCCTGGTGATCATCTTCGCCGGCGGCGGCCTGGTGTAAGCGAACCGAAATGGCGTCTGGCGCAGCCATCGTCGATGGCTGGCGTCGCCAGGCGCGGCGAGGGCCAGCGAGACGTTATTTCGGGAGCCTTGGCGCGATGATCCGGTAGGCCTTCAGGCCCAGGCCGAGGCGCTCGCGGTCCTCGGACTGCATCGGGTCGAGGCTCGTGAGCTCCTTCACGCGGTCCAGGCGGTACGCGACCGTGTGGCGGTGCGCGTAGATCGCCGCGGCGGTCGCGTTCATGTTGCAGTTCTGCTCGAGGTAGGCCTCGAGCGTCCCGACGAGGTCGGTGCGGTACTGGTCGTCGTAGCGGACGATCGGCGCGACCGTGTCCTCGTAGAACGAGCGTACCTCCTCCGGGTGCGAGGCGAGCACGCGGAAGAGCAGCCGGTAGGTGCCAGTCCCGATGTCCTCGGCGATCGGCCCGTCGGACTGGCGCAGGACGTCGAGGACGAGCTCGGCCTCCTGGATCGCCCGGGAGACGTCAGAAGGATCCGCGTAGAACGACGACACCCCGACGGTCCCGTGGCGCTGGAGCTTCGTGGCGAGCTTGCGCGCCGTGTCGAGCGTGTGCTCGGGCGCGCCGTCTCCCCCGGCCGCGGGCAGGAGCGCGTAGACGCGCCCCTCGAAGTGCTGCGCCAGCGCACCGGGCACCTCGCCGGCGATCGTCGCGACGACGTGGCGCGGGCGGTCGGTCGACAGCTCGGCGCA
>CADCVT010000437.1 GCA_902806215.1 uncultured Solirubrobacteraceae bacterium
TCGGCGAACGCCCGCAGCTGCACCGTCGTGCGCACGAGCTCGCCGCGCAGCCGCCCTTCCGGCAGGCCGGTCTCGCCGCCGCAGACCTCGACGATCTCGTCGGCCCGCGCCTCGAGCCCATCAGCGATGCGGCGCAGGCCATCGGCGCGGAGCGCGCCGTCGGCCAGCGCCGGACGGCGCGCGGCGACGGCAGCGGCCTCCGCGGCCGGAGCCACCGTGGCGACGTCGACGGCGTCGACGGACGCGCCCCGCTCGCCGGTCCGGGGATCGATCGACTGGAGGGTGCTCGGCATGTCGTGTACCGTACCAGCAGGTTCGCAAATCGAACCACTTCATGCCCGCCCTAAACCAATCCGATACCAGGCCGATTCGACAGCGCTACCAGCAGATCGCCGACCACCTCGTCGACGACATGCGGCAGGGCCGCCTGCTCCCCGGCGAGCGGCTGCCGGCCGAGCGCGAGCTGGTCCAGCGCCTTGGCGTCGGACGAGCGTCGGTGCGCGAGGCGCTCGGGTTCCTCCAGCTGCACGACCTCGTCGAGACCCGCCGCGGCGCCGGCTCGTACGTGGTGGCCGACGTGGCACGACGCATCGCCGAGCTGCGGCGCGACGAGGCGCCGGTCGCCGACGCCGGGCCCGCCGCCGTCATCGAGGCGCGCCTCGTCACCGAGCCGCAGGTCGCGCGCCTGGCCGCCGAGCGCGCCGGCGGGCCCGACGAGGAGATCGAGCGCCTGCTCGAGGTCATGGCCGAGTCGGCCGATCCCGCCGATCCCGCGCAGCGCCGCCGCTGGAGCGACGCCGACCGCCGATTCCACTGCCGCCTCGCCGCGCTGACGCAGAACCCCGTGCTCGCCGCGATGGCCGAGCACCTCAGCCGGACGATGGACGAGCCGCTGTGGCAGCGGCTGCGCGACGACTCGATCGCCGTCCCCGGCCGCACGATCCTCCAGCTCGCCGAGCACCGCCTCATCTGGGCCGCGATCGCCGAGGGCGATCCCGGCGCCGCCGAGCTCCACGCCCGTCACCACATCCACCGCGCCCGCCGCTACATGGAACTGAACTAGGAGTCCGCCTTGCACTTCCCAGGCATCATCCCCGCCGTCATCGTCCCCTTCACCGACGCCGACGAGGTCGACGTCGCCGGCCTGCGCGACAACGTGACCTTCCTGCTCGACAGCGGCATCGACGGCGTCGTCGTCAACGGCACGATGGGCGAGGCCGGCAGCCTGACGATGGAGGAGCGCGCGCTCGTCCTGCGCACCGTGGTCGAGGTCGTGGCCGGACGTGTGCCGGTGATCGCCGGCGTATCGGCGGGCGTCACGAGGATCGCCGTCGCGCACGCCGAGGCCGCGCGCGCGGGCGGCGCGCAGGGCGTCATGTGCCTGCCGCCGCTCAACTACCGCGGCACCACCGACGAGCTCGTCGCGTTCTTCACCGCGGTCGCCGGCGCGGCCCAGCTGCCGGTCATGGCCTACAACAACCCCGAGGCGAGCGGCATCGACATGCCGCCCGCGCTCATCGCGCTGATCGCCGAGCACGTCGACGCGGTCGTCGCGGTCAAGGAGTGCAGCGGCGACGCGCGCCGCATCCCCGCGCTGCTCGCCACGACCGATCTCGAGGTGCTCGTCGGCGGCGACGACTGGGCGCTCGAGGGCTTCGCGACCGGCGCGAGCGGCTGGGTCTCCGGCGTCGCGAACATCGCGCCGAAGGAGTGCAAGGAGCTGCAGGAGCACGTCGAGGCCGGCCGGCTGGCCGAGGCCCGCGCGGTGTACCAGCGCCTGCTCCCACTCGCGCGCCTCGACATGACCCCGTGGCTCGTCCAGTACTTCAAGGGCGCGATGGACGCCGCCGGCCTGCGGGGCGGCCCGAGCCGCGCGCCGCGCCTGCCGCTCGGCCCCGAGCAGCAGGAGCTGCTGCGCGAGGCCGTCGACGCGCTCGGCGTGCCGGCGGTCGCGTGACCGGACGCCGCTCGATCTTCGCGGTCGACTCGCACACCGAGGGCATGCCGACGCGCGTCGTGACCGGCGGCGTGCCCGCGCTGCCGGGGGCGACCATGCTCGAGCGCAAGCTCCACTTCGAGGCCGAGCGCGACGACCTGCGGCTCCTGCTCATGCGCGAGCCGCGCGGGCACGGCGCGATGTCCGGCGCGATCCTCCAGCCGCCGCTCGACGCGCGGGCCGACTGGGGCGTGCTGTTCATCGAGGTGAGCGGCTGCCTGCCGATGTGCGGGCACGGGACGATCGGCGTCGCGACGGTACTCGTCGACAGTGGGATGGTCGAGGTGACCGAGCCGACGACCACGGTGCGGCTCGACACGCCGGCCGGGCTGATCGAGGTGCGCGTCGACGTCACCGACGGGCGCGCGACCGGCGTCACGCTGCGCAACGTCCCCGCGTTCCTCGCCGCGCGCGACCGCACGGTCGAGGTGCCCGGGCTCGGGACCGTCACCTACGACATGGCGTTCGGCGGGAACTTCTACGCGATCCTGCCGGCGGCGAGCATCGGCCTCTCCCCCGACCCGGAGCGCGCTCCCGAGCTCATCGACGCCGGCCTCGCGATCATGGCCGCGATCGACGAGAGCGATCGCCCGGTCCATCCGCTCGACGAGCGGATCGGCGGCTGCCATCACGTCGTGCTCCACGCCCCCGGCCGCGACGGCTCCGACGCACGCGCCGCGACCTCGATCCACCCCGGCTGGCTCGACCGCTCGCCGTGCGGCACCGGCACGAGCGCCAGGCTCGCGCAGCTGCACGCGCGCGGCGAGCTCGCCGTCGGCGAGGCGTTCGTCAACGAGTCGGTCATCGGCACGCGCTTCACCGGGCGGATCGTCGAGGAGACGACGGTCGGCGCCCTGGAGGCGGTGATCCCCGAGATCACCGGCCGCGCGTGGATCACCGGCAAGGGCGAGTACGTCCTCGAGGCGGACGATCCCTTCCCCGCCGGCTTCGACCTTTGAGCTTCGACGTCGTCGTCATCGGCGCCGGCATCGTCGGGGCGTCGACCGCGTGGGAGCTGCGGAAGCGCGGCGCGGCAGTCTGCCTGCTCGATCGCGGCGACGTGTCGCGAGGCACGACCGGGCTCGGCGAGGGCAACGTCCTGTGCGCTGACAAGGACGCCGGGCCGGAGCTCGACCTCGCCGTCGCCGGCCGCGCGCTGTACGACGAGATCGAGGCCGAGGTCGGAGCGCCCGCGCGGATCCGCCGGAAAGGTGCGCTCGTCGTGCATCCGGACGAGCGGACGTGGAACGCCGAGCCCGCCCGCGTGGAACGGCTCCGCGCGGCCGGCGTCGAGGCGGTGCTCGTCGACCCGGCCGAGGCGCGAGATCTCGAACCGCGCCTGACCGGACCGATGCTGGGTGCAGCCTTCGTACCCGGCGACCTGCAGTGCGATCCGCGGGCGATCACGGTCGCGCTTGCCGCGCGCGTCGCGGAGCTCCGAACACACGTGGCCGTCGAGCGGATCCTGGTCGGGAACAGCGTCGGCCAAGGAGTTGATCCACTGTCGGTGGAGCGCGGAGCGGACGCCGCCGTCGACGCACGCGTCACGGGCGTGCTCCTCGGCGACGGAAGCTCTCTCCTGACTGATGCTGTGGTGATCGCGGCCGGCCCGTGGAGCGCGCCGCTCGCCGCCACGGCCGGCGTCCACCTTCCCCTGGAGCCCCGCAAGGGCCAGCTCGTGAGACTGAGGCTCGAGCGACCGGACCCCCAGTTCCTCCGGCGCAAGGTCGTCGACGCCTCGTACCTGCTCGCGGTCGCGAGCGCCGACGAAGCGCTCCAGACCTCGACCGTCGTCGAGACGACCGCCGACGGTCACGTGCTCGTCGGCTCTTCGCGTCAGCGCGTCGGGTTCGACGAGACGGTCGACGCAGCGGTCACCGACGAGCTGAAGGCGAAGGCCGCCCGGCTCGTGCCCGAGCTCGCCGGCCTCGAGCCCGACGACGCCTGGGTCGGCTTCCGCCCCTGGCTGCCCGACCACCTCCCGGCGATCGGGCCGACGGCCGTCGCGGGGCTCTTCGTCGCGACCGGCCACGAGGGC
Source organism: uncultured Solirubrobacteraceae bacterium (assembly GCA_902806215.1). Taxonomy (GTDB): domain Bacteria; phylum Actinomycetota; class Thermoleophilia; order Solirubrobacterales; family Solirubrobacteraceae; genus CADCVT01. Next base: position 4,035 of record CADCVT010000437.1, read on the forward strand.
GCCGGCGTCGGGCAGGGCCCGATCAGCGGACGCCTCCTCGCGCAGGCCATGTGCGGCGAGCCCACCGACCTCGAGCTCGCGCCGTTCGACCCGCGCCGCTTCACGTCCGCCGTCCCGGCGCGTTAGCGTTCCCCGCCGAATGACCGCCTTCGACGAATGGCAGCTCGAGCTCCACGGCCACCGCGTGATCTACCGGATCGCCGGCAGCGGGCCGCCCGTCGTGCTCATCCACGGCATGCTCAACTCGTCGCGGCACTGGGAGCGCGTCGCGGCCCGGCTGGCCGACCGCTACACGGTCATCGCGCCCGATCTGCTCGGTCACGGCGACTCGACCGCGCCGCGCGGCGACTACTCGCTCGGCGCGCACGCGGCGGGGATCCGCGACCTGCTCGCCGCGATCGGCGTCGACCGCGTGACGATCGTCGGGCACTCGCTCGGCGGCGGCATCGCGATGCAGTACTTCTGGCAGTTCCCCGAGCGCACCGACCGGCTCGTGCTCGTCTCGAGCGGCGGCCTCGGCGCGGAGGTCAGCCCGATGCTGCGCACGGCGGCCCTCCCGCCGGCTTCGTGGCTGCTCGCCGCCGCGTCGGATCGCCGCGTGCTGACCGCGGTCGCCACCGTCGCGCGCCGCCTGAAGGAGCGCGGGAGCAGCAAGGCAACTCCGCTGGAGCAGTTCGTGCGGGCCCTTCGGCCGCTGGGCCAGCCCGGCGCCCGCGAGGCCTTCGTCCACACGCTGCGCTCGGTCATCGACGTGCACGGCCAGCGCGTCAGCGCGCGCGACCGGCTGTACCTGCTCGAGTCGATGCCGACGCTGATCGTCTGGGGCGGGCGAGACAACACGATCCCGATCGCCCACGGACACGCCAGCCACGCCGCGATCCCGCACTCCACGTTCCGCGTGCTGCCGAAGGCCGCGCACTTCCCGCACCTCGAGGACCCCGAGGGCCTGGCCGACGTGCTCGGCGAGTTCCTCGCTTCGACGCGCCCTGCATCGATCGACAGCGACGAGTGGCGCTCGATCGTGTCGCGCGCACCGCGCGAGCGCCGCATCGCAGCGGCCTGAGCGCACGAACGTCCGCGGCTTCCCCGCCGGGGTCGTACTCGCGGGCGTTCGTGGGCGATTTGTTGCACATGCAATGATTGTGGTGCGATGGCCGCCACCACCCTCCCCCAGGAGCTCCAGCCGCGCCGGCTGCGGCGGCGCACCGCCGAGCTCGCGCTCGTGCTCACGGTCGTCGCGCTCGTGGTCGTGCTGGCTCCCGGGCTCGGCGACATCCGCGACGAGCTCGCGAGCGCCGACCCCGCCTGGCTCCTGCTCGCCGTCGCGCTCGAGTTCCTCTCCGGCGTGTCGTACGTCCTGCTGTTCCGGCCCGTCTTCTGCCGCCGGATGTCCTGGCGCTCGAGCTGGGAGATCTCGTGGTCGGAGCTCGCCGCGGGCTCGGCCGTGCCGGCCGGCGGCGCGGGCGGCCTCGCGCTCGGTGCGTGGATCCTCAGCCGCCGGGGGATGGCCGGCGACCGGATCGCGCGCCGCTCGGTCGCGTTCTTCCTCCTCAAGAGCTCGGTGAACTTCGTCGCCGTCGTGGTCCTCGGCTTCGCGCTCGCCGTCGGCCTGCTCGGGCCCGACCTGTCGCTGTGGCTCACCGCGCTCCCGGCGGGCATGGCCGTCGTGCTGATCGCGGTGGTGCTGACACTGCCGCGGCTCGGGCCCGGCGCCGACCCGGCCGCCGGCGCCGGGCGCGTGCGCCGCGGCTGGTCGGCGGTCCGTCGCAGCGTGATCGGCGGCGTCTCCGAGGCGGTCGAGATCGTGCGCTCGCGCGACCTGCTCGTCATCGTCGGCGCGATCGGCTACTGGGCGTTCGACAACGCCGTGCTGTGGGCGGCGTTCGAGGCGTTCGGCGCCGACGTGCCGCTCAGCGTGATCCTGCTCGGCTACCTCATCGGGCAGCTCGGCGGGCTGCTGCCGCTCCCGGGCGGCTTCGGCGGGATCGACGGCGGGCTCATCGGGACGCTGAACGTCTTCGGCGCGCCGGTGGCGGCCACCGCCGCGGCGGTGCTCGCGTACCGCGTGATCCTGTTCTGGCTTCCGCTCGTCGTCGGCGGAGCCGCGTTCTGGTCGCTGCGCCGCGGGCTCGACACGGCACCCCTGCGCCCCGACCTCTGCACGTAGCCTCAATCGGCGTGAGGAGACTGGGACCGCAGGGACGGTTGCGCGCGACCGCGTTCCTGTCGAGCTTCGATCGCTTCACGATCCCGCCGCTGCTCGTGCCGATCCACCGCGACCTCGGGATCTCGCTGGGGACCGCGGCGATCCTCGCCAGCGCGTACTTCGTCACGTACGGGCTGAGCCAGCCGTTGTGGGGTGCGCTGTCCGATCGCGTGGGCCGGGTCGCGGTGATCCGGTTCGCGGTCGTGGCCGGCGGCGTGTCGTGCGTCGTCGCCGCGCTCGCGCCGACGTTCGCGGTGCTGCTCGTCGCGCGCACGCTCGCGGGGCTGTTCTTCGCCGCGCTCGTCCCGTCGGCGATCACGTACATCGGCGACACCGTCGATCTCGCCCGGCGCCAGAACGCGCTCGTCCTGCTCATGGCGTTCGCCACCTCCGGCCTGGCCTGCGCGACCGTCGTGGGTGGCCTGGCCGCGGAGCTCGTCGACTGGCGCGCGGCGTTCGCGGCGTCGGCCGTCCTCGCCGCGGTCGTCACGTTCCTCGTCGCGGCGCTGCCCGAGCCGTCGCACGAGCGGGAGGCCGGTTCACTGCGCGAGCGGGTACGCGCGATCCGCGGTCAGCCGTGGGTGCTCGTCGTCGTCGGGCTCGCGTTCCTCGAAGGCGCGGTGATCTTCGGGTCGCTGACGTTCGTGGCCGCGTCGCTGCAGCAGGAGGGGGTGAGCGCGGCGCTCGCCGGCTCGGCCGCGGCAGGGTTCGGCGTCGCCAACGTCGTGACGACCCCGTTCGTGACGCGCGCGGTCGCGCGCATCGCGTCGCCGCTGCTCATCGCGGGCGGCGCCGCGCTGGCCGCGGCCGGCCTCTCGGTTGCCGCCATCGACGCAACCGTGGTCACGGCGGTGTTCGCGACGCTCGCCCTCGGCGCGGGGTTCGGCTTCCTGCACTCGACGCTCCAGGTGTGGGCGACGCAGGTCGCGCCCGAGGCGCGCGCGGTGACCGTCTCGCTCTTCGCGAGCGCGATCTTCACCGGCGGCGCCGCGGCGAGCGCCGCCGCCGCCCCGCTCGCCGACGACGGCCGGTTCGGGCTGATCTTCCTCCTGTGCGCCGGAGGAGGAGCGGCCCTCGCGGCAGCGGGAGGAGTCCTGAGAGCGCGCTACGTCCGAGCGCACCCGAGCGTCGCAAACGCCGAGCCGACGGCCGTCGGCTGAGACCCGCAACTGCGGCGAACGTACGCGAAGGGGGCCTATGCCCCCCTTGACGTACGTTCGTGGCCCTCGTGCGGGCTAGCGGGGGCGCTTCTTCGCGCACGTCCGGTAGATGCGCGTCTGGCGGACGGCTCGCTTCGCTCGCGTGCGCCCGACCGCTCGGACGGTCACCCGCTGCGCTCGTGCTCCCCGTAGGTCGACGCGTGCCGTCAGGCGCCCGCGCCGGCGGACGACGCGAACACGCTTGCCTCCGACGGTCACCCGGGCGCTTCGGTATGCGCGCGGCAGGCGGATCGTGAACGCCCGGCGCGACGTGCAGGCGCGCGCGTCGCGCGGCAGGGCGAGCGCTCCGCCGCACTCGGCGCCGCGTCCGATGACGCCCTCGACGGCCGCGTCGCGCGAGTGCTGGCCGACGACGATCCGGTAGCACCCGGTGGTCACGCGCCACCCGTCGGCGCGCTGGTCCCAGTGTGAGAACGCGCGCTCGTCGAGCGCGAACCGCACCCGCTTGCGCTCGCCCGGCGCGAGGCGCTCGCGGCCGATGCCCTTGAGCTGGAGCGGCGGCTGGTCGAGCCCCGCGCGCTCAGGCATGCCGACGTAGAGCTGCGGTGCCGCGGAGCCCGCCCGCTTGCCCGTGTTCTCGACCACGACCGACGCGACCGCGTCGGTGCTCCCGCGTCCGGCCTCGAGCTGCAGGCCGCTGACGCGGAACGTCGTGTAGCCGAGCCCGAACCCGAACGGGTACGCGACGCCGAGCTTCCTCTCGTCGAACCAGCGGTAGCCGATGTGGACGCCCTCCTTGTACCGGACGGTCTCGGCAACGCCCGGGTACTTCTCGGGGTCCCCCGCGACCGGCTCGTCGGCCTCGCGCAGCGGGAACGTCGCGGGCAGGCGCCCCGCCGGCTCGGCGTCGCCGAACAGCACCCGCGCGATCGCCGTGCCGCCGTTCTGGCCCGGGTACCACGTCTCGACGAGCCCGCGGACTTTGTCGCGCCATGGCGTGAGGATCGGGCCACCGGTCTGGAGCACGACGACCGTGCGCGGCTGCGCGGCGGCGACCGCGTCGATGAGCCCGTCGCGGTCGATGTCGTCGTTCTGCGAGCAGTTGATGCCCAGGCACTCCTTGTCCTTGCCCTCGGTCATCCGGTCGCCGACGACGACGATCGCGACGTCAGCGGCCTTCGCGACCGCCGCCGCGCGCGCCGCGTTCGAGCCGTCGTCGAACACGACCTTGCCGGCACCGAGCCGAGTCTCGATCGCCCCCTTCGGCGTCGTGACCTTGAACTCGTCGATCGCCGACGAGCCGCCGCCGTCCTTGATGCGGTCCGCCTCCGGCCCGATAAGCGCGAGCTTCGCGGTCTTGCCCGCGTCGAGCGGCAGGATCGCCCCGTCGTTCTCGAGCAGGACCGTGCCCTCCTGCTGGATGTCCGCGGCCACCGCGTCGTGCCCGGCCTGATCGATCGACGCCGTGTTGTCGGGGTAGGCCTCGCGGTCGAAGAAGCCGAACGCGAACAGCGTGCGCAGGATCCGCCGCACGTGCTCGTCGATCGTCGCGTCGCTGACCTGCGACGTCGCGAGCGCCGCGCTGACGAGCTGCGGCCGGTAGATGATCCCCGGGTAGATGTCGAGGTCGAGGCCGTTGTTGAGCGAGGCGACGGTGTTCTTGCCCGCGCCGTAGTCGGTCAGCACGAACCCGCGGAACGCCCAGTCGCGCTTCAGCACGTCCTCGAGCAGGTGCTGGTTCTCGCACGCGTACTGGCCGTTGACGCGGTTGTAGGCGCACATGACCGAGCCGGCGCCGCCCTCCTTGACCGCGGCCTCGAACTGCGGCAGGTAGATCTCGCGCAGCGTGCGCTCGTCCAGGCGCGCGTCGGTCGTCACGCGCGATCCGACGACGCCCGCGCCGATCGGCGCGCCGGGCGCCTCGGTGCCCTGCCCCTCCTGGTTGTTGACCGCGTAGTGCTTGACGTTCGCGATGACGCCCTGGTCCTGGACGCCCTTGGTCCAGCCGACGGCGATCCGCGCCGCGAGGAACGGGTCCTCGCCGAAGTACTCGAACGTGCGCCCGTTGAGCGGCGTGCGCATCATGTTCACCGCGGGCGCGAACACGACGTCGTTGCCCTTGCGGCGCACCTCGTCGCCGACGACCGCGGCGTGCCGCGCGGCGAGCGCCGGGTCGAACGTCGAGGCCACGGTCATCGGCGACGGCATCCCGGTCGCCTTGCCCTGGCGGGTCCCGACCGGCCCGTCGCTGAAGTAGATCGGCGGCAGCCCGACGCGCTCGACGCCGTTGCTCGTGCCGGTGTGCGTGCCCTCGCGCCCGGCGACGCCGGTGAGCTCGTCGCCGGCCAGCAGCGAGATGCGCTCGTCGCGCGTGAGCGCCCCGAGCAGCAGGCCCGCGCGGACGTCCGCGTCGAGCTTCGTGTCGCACCACGGGCGCGTCGCGACGTCGCCGCAGCGCCCAGCCGCGGCGGCCGCCGGCGCGACGGCGAGGAGGACGAGCAGGGAGAGGAGGCAGACGCGTTTCGGCACGGCGCCGATGATGACCGCTCCCCGCTTGTGAAGAGCCGGCCAAGTAGGGCTAGCCCTCCTTGTGGCGCGCACCCGCAAGGCGTTAGCGTGGCGTTCACGATGCCTCCAGTCACCCGCGGCTTCTTCGGCAGCCGCAACCCCGACGTCGACGCCTCGCGCATCCCTCCGGGCCAGTACTTCACCCCGGACTTCCCGGTGCTCTCGGCGGGCCCGACGCCGCACACCCCGCTCGACGAGTGGAGCCTGACGATCGACGGCGCGGTCGACGGCACGAAGACGTGGTCGTGGGAGGAGCTCCTCGCCCTTCCGCAGGAGGAGATCACCGCGGACATCCACTGCGTGACGAAGTGGTCCAAGCTCGACACGACCTGGACCGGCGTGCCGGTCGACACGCTGCTCGACGGCGTCGAGACCGAGGCCGAGCACGTGACCGCGTGGTGCGACGGCGGCTACACCACGAACGTCCCGCTCGAGGACCTCGCCGGCGGGCGCGCGTGGGTCGTGCACCGGTACGGCGGCGAGCCGCTCGACCCCGAGCACGGCGGCCCGGTCCGGCTGCTCGTCCCGCACCTGTACTTCTGGAAGAGCGCGAAGTGGCTGCGCGGGCTCACGCTCACCGTCGAGGACGAGCCGGGCTTCTGGGAGGGCTTCGGCTACCACAACTACGGAGACCCGTGGCGCGAGCAGCGGTACTGGAGCGACTGAACGCTCCCCGCATCGTCTGGAGGACGGTGACCGTCCGCGAGGTCGTCGAGGAGACGCCCCGCGCGCGGACGATCGCCCTCGACGTCCCCGGCTGGCCCGGCCATCGCGCCGGCCAGCACGTCGACGTGCGCCTGACCGCGCCCGACGGCTACCAGGCGCAGCGCTCGTACTCGATCGCGTCGGCGCCGGAGCTCGACACGCTCGAGCTGACCGTCGAGCTCGTCGACGACGGCGAGGTCTCGCCGTACCTCGTCGAGACCGTGCGGCCCGGCGACGAGCTCGAGGTCCGCGGGCCGATCGGCGGGTTCTTCACGTGGTCGGCCGAGCTGGGCGGGCCGCTGCTGCTCGTCGCCGGCGGGTCGGGGCTCGTCCCGCTCATGGCGATGCTGCGCCACCGCGCCGCCCGCAAGAGCGACGTCGCCGCGCACCTCCTCCTCTCGACGCGGGCACCCGAGGACGTGCTCTACCGCGAGGAGCTCGCGCAGCTCGAGCCGCGCGAGGCGCTTCGCGTCGAGCACACCTACACGCGGCAGCCGCCGCCGGGCTGGAGCGGCTTCGCGCGGCGCGTCGACGCGGAGATGCTCGCCGAGATCGACCCGGGCCCCGGCGCGCACGTGTTCGTCTGCGGCCCCACGCCGTTCGTCGAGCGCGTCTCCACGCTGCTCGTCGAGGCGGGCCACGACCCCGCCGCAGTGCACGCAGAGCGATTCGGCCCGACCAGCGGAGGACCACGAGGATGAGCGACGACCAGCACACCGACGGCAACGGGGTGGCCGGCCTGTTGGCCCAGGTGCTCGCCGTCGAGACGACGACGATGACCCGCAGCTGCCAGTCGTGCGGCGACACGAACCCGATGGGCGCGCACCGCGCCTACCACGGCGCGGCGGCGGTCCTGCGCTGCCCGTCCTGCGCCGACGTGGCCGTCCGCATCACCGAGACCGACGACCGCGTCGTGGTCGAGTGGCGCGGCACGTTCGTGATCTCCCGATGAGCGTCCTCGTCCACGCCGAGGTGCACGGCCTCGCGGGCCGCGCCAAGGAGCTGCGCGACGTCCTGCTCCAGCACGCCGCGGGCCTGGCCCGCATGGACGGCAACGCCGGCGCGACGGTGTACGAGCCGGTCGGCACCGAGCTGGGCGAGTACGTGCTCGACGTCTGGTGGCGCGACGAGGCCGCGATGCGTGCGCACTACGGCACGGGCGAGTACGCGCGCTATCGCGACGCGGTGGGCGAGCTGCTCGCGCGCCCGAGCGACGTGATGGTCCACGTCGTCGAGCGCAGCTACCACCCGACCGACGACCCGGCGCACGACCCGGCACGTCAGGGGTAGCCGCGAGCGGGTAGGGCGATCTCGTGCCTCCCGCGAAGAAGAAGCCCCGCAAGCTCACCGTCGCCGTCACCGGGCCCACCGGCACGTTCGGCTTCGGCCTCATGCCGCTCCTGCAGGCCGACGACCGCATCGGGCGGATCGTCGGGATCGCCCGCCGGCCGTTCGACCCGAACGAGCACGGCTGGACGAAGATGGAGTACCGCCAGGGCGACGTCCGCGACGAGGCGGCGCTCGAGGAGGCGTTCGCCGACGCCGACGTCGTCGTGCACCTCGCGTTCCTCATCACCGGCGGCGCGTCGCGCGAGACGATCCGCGCGATCAACGTCGAGGGCACGCTGAACACGTTCCGCGCCGCGGCCGCCGCGGGCGCCGAGCGCTTCGTCTACGCCTCGTCGGTGGCCGCCTACGGCTTCCACGCCGACAACCCCGTCGGGATGACCGAGGACTGGCCGGCGCGCCCGGCCGATCAGCTCTTCTACGCGCAGGAGAAGGCGGAGATCGAGGAGCTGCTGCACGCCGAGGCGTCCCAGCACCCCGAGCTCGAGCTCTACCTCCTGCGGCCGCCGATCGTGCTCGGGCCGCACACCATCGGGGCCAAGCAGGTCCTCCCCGGGCCGCTCGACGAGCTCGGCAAGGTGCTCGGCCGCGGCTTCATGCGCCTGCCCGTGCCGGTCCCCGCGGCGGTGCCCGACCTGCCGCTGCAGTTCATCCACGAGGAGGACGTCGGACAGGCGTTCCTGCTCTGCATCGTCGCCGCCGGCGCCCCGGGCATCTACAACATCACCGGCGACGGCGTGCTGTCGGCCACCGACGTCGCGCGCGAGCTCAACGTCATCCCGATCCCGTTCCCCGGCGGCCCGGTGCAGGCGGCGGCGCGCGCGGTCTCGTCGCTGCCGCTGCCGTCGTTCGCGCCGCCGGTGACCGAGTGGGCCGAGGCGCTCAGCCACCCGGCGATCATGGACGCGAGCAAGGCCAAGGCCGAGCTCGGCTGGAACCCGCGCTACACGAGCATCGAGGCGCTGCGCGACACGATCTAGCGCGCCGCCGCGTAGGCGCGCGCCTGCGTGCGGACGAGCGCGACGAGCTCGCCAAGCGCGATGTTCGCGTCGACGAGGTGCAGGCCCCAGATCGGGGTCGGCGACGGCTTGAAGTCGGGCGCGCCGTCGATGCGGGACAGCCTCAGGAAGCTCGCTCCCGCGGTCTTGACGCACTGCGCGTGGTAGCCGCCGCGGATCGTCACCCACGGCGTGTCGGCGGTCGGCTGCGTCACGCCGAGCAGGGAGATGCCCGCGGCGATGAGCGTGCCCGGCGCGAACGGCGCCGACGGGAAGATCGGGGTGACCGCGGCCGAGCCGCCGGCGAGCCGAGCCGGGTTCGTGCACAGCACCTCGCGGTTCCTCTCAGTCGTGCGCGCGAAGAGCGAGTCCTTCGGCGGCGTCTCGTCGTAGACCGAGAACGCGACGACGCAGCCGATCTGCCGCGCGGCACGGCAGGCGGGGATGGTCCGGAAGTCGCCGCCGCGGTCGCTGCCCTTCTCGACGGTGACGTTGCCGCCGAGCAGGAGCGCCGAGACGAGCCTGCGGCGGACGGCCGGCTTGCGGTCGACCTCCTCGGCGATGAGCTTGCGCAGGACGAACGTGCCCTGCGAGTGCCCGACGAAGACGATGCCGCGGCCCTTGTTGTCCTTGCGCAGGTACTGGCGGAACGCCTCGCGGACGTCGCCGTAGCCCCTGTCGACGACGACCCCGCGGCGCGGGCCGCCCTCGCTGACGCTCGGCTGGATGCCGGCGATCGTGCGCTGCCGGTAGACCGGAGCGAAGACGCGGCACTCCTGCGCGTAGCGGGCCGCTTGGTACCGCGCGATCGACTTCACCTCGGGGTCGATGCTCTTGTTGGCGACGGCGCCCTTCTGGTCGCTGACCGTCGGGTAGACGTAGAAGCAGTCGACCGTGCGCGGGCCCGAGGTCGGCCGCTCGACGCCCAGCCGCTCGCTCGTCGGCGAGAACCGCGTCGTCGAGAGGCCGGTCTTGCACGCGTCGTTCTCGAGGCCGGGCTTGCACAGCCACTTCACCTCGGCGGAGGCGGCGCTCGGCGCGAACAGCAGGACGGCAGTGACGAGCGGCAGGACGAGGCGGATGGGCAACGGGACTCCTCTGGTGCGGCGTGGGACTGATCGCCGATCAGGCGGCGGCGACGAGGCGGACGATAGCTGCGGGGTGCGTCAGCGCCTGGCGCAGGTGCGATACCGGCGCGTCGCCGTCAGCCGCCGGCCCGTCTTCGTCCGGCCGGCGATGCGGACGGTGACGACCGATGCCTTGCGCTTGCGCAGGTCGACCACCGCGGTGAGCCGGCCGCGGCGGCTCGTGCGGCGGACGCGCACGCGCTTGCCCGCGACGGTCACCGTCGCGCGCCGCATCCTGCGATCGAGGCGGATCGTGAACCGCCGGCGGCTCGCGCAGCTCGCCGAGGCGCGCGTGCCGCTCGTCGTGCCCGACGACGGACGCGTGCCGCCCGCCGTGGTCGTGCCGCCCGCGCCGGTCGTGCCGGCGCAGGTGCCGGCGGCGTAGCAGCGCAGGGGCGGCTCGGCCGGGACGTACTGCGCCTGCGCGGCGCCCTGGCCGAGTGTCGCGGTGTACCGGGCGTAGTTCGCCGGGAACGTCGCCGGGTTGACGCCCGGCATGAACGGCTGCGTGCACACCGCGCCCGGGTCGAGTCGGCTCACGTTCGCCGGGCCGTCGTGGGTCAGCGCGTCGAGCGCGAGCGACCAGCCGACGTTGTCGAAGCTGCCGATGTTCAGGTGCTCGTTCGTGTTCGTCGGGCACACGGACTGGATCAGCGTGTTGCTGCGGCGCCCGTCGCCGGTGCGCAGCGCCGACGAGCCGGTGGCCTCGTCCTGGTTCGGCGTGACGATCTCGTCGTACCGGGTGAAGGCGACCGTGTAGTCGATGCCGGCGAACGTCTCCGGGCCGGTGTTGAGCGCCTTGATGAAGTTCGAGACCGCGCGCTGCTGCCAGTACGCGGGCGGGCACTGCGTCGCGCAGACGCCCTCGGCGCTCTGGGTGCCGTGGTTCGACGGCGCGAGGCCGACGAGGTCCTCGACCATCGTGCGCGTGTCGGGCCAGAAGCGCAGCGCCCAGCGGCCGATCATCCCGCCCTGCGAGAAGCCGACGATCGAGATGCGGCGTCCGGCGTCGGCGCGCATGCGGCGGATCGACGCGACGACGTACTCGGCGGCGATCTGGAGGTCGCCGAGCGCGAAGCCCGGCAGCGTCACCGAGCACCACGGGATCCCCGCCTTGTCGAGCGCGGGCATGTAGTTCCAGTCGAAGTTCGCCTTCGGCTCGAGGTTCGTGCCGGGGATGAGGAGCACCGGAGCGCGGGTGGCCCCGGCGAGCGGCTTCGGGCAGTTCAGCGCGGCGGCGAGCTCGGCCGGCGGCACCGTCAGCGCGGGGCCGTCCTGGGCGCGGGCTGGCGCGGCGGGGAGCAGGAGCAGGGTGATGAACGCGACGACGATCGCGACCCGGGAAGGCGTCATAGACACAGGCGTACCCGAAGATCGTTGTTCTCTCATTAGGGTGCGGCGCGTGCGCGCTGTCGTCTACGACGGGTTCGAGCAGACGCCCGAGGTCCGCGACGTCCCCGACCCGGCGCCCGCGCCGCACGGCGCGGTCGTGCGCGTCGAGGCCACCGGGCTGTGCCGCAGCGACTGGCACGGCTGGATGGGCCACGACGCGGACATCACCCGGTTCCCGCACGTGCCCGGCCACGAGCTCGCGGGCGTCGTCGAGGCGGTCGGCGCCGACGTGCGGACGTGGCGCGCGGGCGACCGCGTCACGGTCCCGTTCGTGTGTGCGTGCGGGACCTGCGCGCAGTGCGCCGGCGGCGCCCACCAGATCTGCGACCGCCAGACGCAGCCCGGCTTCACGCACTGGGGCTCGTTCGCCGAGCTCGTCGCGCTCGACCACGCCGACGTGAACCTCGTCGCGCTGCCCGAGACGATCGAGGCGGGCGCCGCGGCGGCGCTCGGGTGCCGCTTCGCCACCGCGTACCGCGCGGTCCTCCAGGTCGGGCGGGTCCGCGCGGGCGAGGTCGTCGCTGTCCACGGCTGCGGCGGCGTCGGTCTCTCGGCGGTGATGATCGCGGCGGCGGCCGGCGCCCGGGTGGTCGCACTCGACGTCTCCGAGGAGGCGCTGTCGCTGGCGCGCGCCGCCGGCGCGGAATCGGTGCTGCCCGCCTGCACGGACGTCCGCGAGGCGGTGCCCGGCGGCGCGCACGTCGGCATCGACGCGCTCGGCGCCGAGAGCGCGGCGGCGGCTTCGATCGCCGGGCTGCGCAAGCGAGGGCGCCACGTCCAGATCGGCCTGCTGCCGGAGCCGCCGCGGCTGCCGATGGGGCTCGTCATCGCGCGCGAACTCGAGATCCTCGGTGCCCACGGCATGGCGGCGCACGCCTACCCCGAGCTGCTCGCGCTCGTCGAGGCCGGCCGCCTCGACCCGGGCTCGCTCGTCACCGCGCGCATCGGGCTCGACGAGACGCCGAAGGCGCTCACCGCGATGAGCACCGCGTCGCCGCGCGGCGTGACGGTCATCCAGCCGTAGCGTCAGCCGGCGCGGCGCGGCGGGCGCGGGAGCCCCATCGCGAGGTGCGGCGCCTTGAAGCGCTCGGGGCGCGCCTCGTCCGGCTCGGCCGCCGTCTGATCGCCGAAGCGCAGCTGGCCGGCGCAGCGGGGACACGAGCCGAGCAGCCGAAGCCCCTCCGCCATGATCGCGCTGTGCCATGCGAAGTCGCAGTCGGCGCACACCACCCGCGGCGCTCGTGATGCAGGGTCGTGCCCACTCTCGGGGCGCTCGTCCTTGGCGCTCATAGGCTCGTCATCCCCAGAAGTGGGGATGGCCGAACCGAAGAATCTGCGCGGTTGGCCGTCTGTTCGAATCGCCGGCGGCGACCGACGCTCCGTCAGGTTCCTGCAACGATCGTCCGGAGGAGTGAGCCGATCACGTCCAGGTGACGTACCCCCGATCGACCTTCGAACAGAGCGATGAAGAGGTACGAGGACATGAAGCAGCTTTCCTGCGGAGCGGTCGTCAGCGGCTGCGCGGCCGTGTTCCACGGCGAGACCACGGACGACATCCTCCGGCAGGCCGCGGATCACGCGCGCGAGGACCACGCGATGCACGAGATCCCACCGGCTGTCGCGCAGGAGATCCGCGCGAACATCGTCGATGTCTGACGGCGTACCTGCCGCACCGCGCTCCGCGCCACTCGAGCGCCTCGCCCGCCTTGCCGGGAGGCTGCTGGATGTCCCGGTCTCGATCGTGTCGGTCGTGGACAGCGAGCACCATCAGCTCCGGGCCTCGACCGGCCTTCCCGACACCATGCGCGAGAGCGGCGAGGTGCCGCTCTCGCATTCGGTCTGCAGGCACGTCGTCGCCGACGATCGGCCCTTGCTCATCCCGGAGACCCGGACGTCGGATCTCATCGAGGCCCGCCGGGCGTCCACCGACCTCGACCTGCAGTCCTACGCCGGGGTGCCCGTCCGCGGGTCGGACGGCCGTGTCTTCGGGACCGTCTGCGTCGGCGACACCTCGCGGCGCGACTGGTCCGCCTCCGACGCGGACATCCTCGCCGAGCTCGCATCGGTCGCGGCGCTGGAGATGGAGCTCCGCGAGGACCTGCGCTCGGCCCAGGAGATCGACACGCTGACCGGCCTGCCCAACCGGTCGCGCTGTGAGGGGCTGGTGCGCGAAGCTCAGACGGTCGCGCACGCGCGCGGGTCCGCGGTCGCGGTGCTGGTCGTCGACCTCGTCCGGCTCTCCCTGGTCAACGACAGCCTCGGCCGCGACATCGGCGACGCGCTGCTCGTCCTCGTTGCGCGGCGGCTGACGGACGCTCTTCATGGCGTCGTCGTCTCACGAATCGGCGGCGACCAGTTCGCGGTGATCGCCGACGCGCGCGACGAGCGCGACGCGCTCCTGCTTGCCGACCAGGTCCGCGCCACGCTGCGCGAGCCCTTCGAGGTCGTCGGGGAGCTGATCCACGCGAGGCACAGCATCGGCATCGCGCTCGGCGAGCACGACGACGCTCCGGAGGAGCTGCTCCAGGGGGCCTGCTGCGCGACGCGGACGCCGCCATGTACCTGGCCAAGGAGCGCGGCCGCGACCGCGTCGAGCTGTTCACCACGTCCATCCGGAACACCGCGGTGCACCGGCTCGAGCTCGAGACCGAGCTGCGGGCGGCCATCCGGAACATCGAGCTGCTGGTCCACTACCA
>CADCVT010000438.1 GCA_902806215.1 uncultured Solirubrobacteraceae bacterium
CTCGAGACCGGGCAGAAGAAGCCCGACGCCGAGGTGTCGAACCTCAAGGAAGCCTTCGAGCTCCTCGGCGGCGGCTGAGAGCGCGGACGGGCCGGCGTGCGCGTCGTCTCGGTTCACGAGGACGTGCTCGTAGCGACGAGCGCCTTCTGGAAGACCACCTGCACGATCGTCCGCTCCGGCGACGAGGCGTTCGTGATCGACTCGCCCGTCCTGCCCGAGGAGCTCGACGTGCTCCCCGCCGTGCTCGAGCAGTCCGGGTTCCCGTTCACCGGGCTGCTCGCCACGCACGGCGACTGGGACCACCTGCTCGGGCGCCTCGCGTTCGGGTCCGGTGCGCCGCTCGGCGTGGCCGAGACGACCTCCGCGCGGCTGACGGGCGAGCCCGGCTCCGCGGCCCGCGCGCTGCGCGACTTCGACGACGAGCACTACGTCGAGCGCGCGCAGCCGCTGGCGATGGGCAGCGTCGAGGCGCTCCCCGTGCCCGGCCACCTCGGGCTAGGTGACCACGAGCTCGAGCTGCATCCCGCCGACGGCCACACGGCCGACGGCATGGCGGTGTTCGTCCCGTGGGCGCACGTGCTCGTCTGCGGCGACTACCTCAGTCCGCGCGAGATCCCGATGATCAGCGAGGGCGGCTCGCGCGCCGCGTACCTCGCGACGCTGCGCCGCCTCGAGCCGCTCGTCGCGCGTGCCGCGACGGTCGTGCCCGGCCACGGCGAGCCACTGGACTCCGTGCGCGCGCTCGCGATCCTGCGCGAGGACGTCGCCTACCTCGAGGCGCTGCCGGAGGGGAAGCTGCCGCTGGCACGGAGCACGGCCGCGCAGCAGAGGATCCACGCCGCCAACGCCGAGCGGGTCGCCGCGTGATCCACCACGTCGCGCTGGAGACGCACCCCGACGACGCCGAGGCGGCCGTGCGCTTCTGGGCGATCCTCGGCTTCGGCGAGGTCGACCCGCCGGACACGCTGAGCGGCGCGACGCGCTGGGTCGAGCGCGGCGGCCAGCAGATCCACCTGCTGCTCACCGACGAGCCGGTCGCGCCGCCGCAGGGGCACCCCGCGATCGTCGCGACCGACTACGACGGGACGCTCGAGCGGCTGTTCGCCGCCGGGCACCCGATCGACCCGCGGCCCGAGCACTGGGGCTCGCCGCGCGCGTTCGTCACCGGCCCCGGCGGACACCGCGTCGAGGTCATGCAGTTCGCTCCGCTCTAGGCGCGCGTGACCGTGGTGCCCCCGGCGAGGTCGCCGAGGCGCTGGCGCTTGTCACCCGTGACGAGCACGGCGACGAGGCCGACGATGTATCCCACCGGCAGGATGTCGATGATCCGCAGCAGCGAGCGCGCGACGATCGCGCGGTTCTCGGGACGCGACCCGTCGGCGAGGTTGACCACCCGCACGCCGAACAGGAGCTTGCCGAGGGTCTGCCCGCTCGTCGCCTCGAGGACCCCGTAGTAGAGGACCATGATCACGAAGAAGCTCACGGCCGGGAGGCCGTCGAGGTTCACCGAGGCAGAGCCATCGACGGACTTCGCCTCCCCGAACAGCACGGCCATGACGAGGAACAGGATCGTCATCAGCAGCAGGTCGACGAGCCCGGCGGCGATGCGGCGGCCGAGCACGTCGGGACGGCCCCCGTTCACGGCAGGTCGCGCTCGCCCGGCGTCCCGTGCTCGACGTCCTCGACGGACTCGATGTGGCCCTCGGGCGCGGGGTCGGTCTCGAGCTGGATGACCTCCTTGCGCACCGGCACGACGCGCCGCTCGTGGTCGGTGACCATGACCTTGCGCAGCCGGACGCGCTCGGCGGGGCGCATCGGGCCCTCGCCGATCCGGACCTCCTCCTCCGAGCGGGTCATCGCGTCGTCGCCGAGGCGCGACTCGCCGCTGTCCCGGACGGGCGCGTCGTCGCCGAGGTGCACGTACTCCTGGCCGTAGTGGCGCCAGAGCGCGGCCTCCTCCTCGAGCGTCAGCGAGACGTCGGGCTCGATGCGCGGGGCGTCCTTGACGAGATCCTTGGAGAACGGGACGACGAGGTCGTCGTCGGCCTCGTCGACGCGCTCGAGCGGCACGTAGGACTCGTGGTTGCCGAACAGGCCGGTGCGGACGCCGCCCCACGCGGGGCGGTCGGTCTCACCGTCGAGGAAGACGTCGCCGAAGCTGCCGATCTTCTCGCCGTCGGGGTCGCGGACCGTGCGGCCTCGCCAACCGAGGACGGTGTCGATGTCGAGGTTGCGCATGCCACTTGCGGTACCCGCCCGACCGATCGGGTACCGCAAGACCGTGGACACCTGGCTCATCATCGTCATCGCCGTCGTCGTCATCCTGCTCGCGGCGCTGTTCCTGCTGGCCATGTCGCGCCGGGGGGACCGCTCCCGCCAGCGCCGCGTCGAGGCGCGTGCGCGGATGGCCGAGGCCGAGCGCCACGAGGTCACCGCCGAGAAGCACGCTGAGCGCCTGGAGACCGACCGCGAGGTCGCCGAGCGCGAGCGCATCCTCGCCGAGCAGCACGCCGCGAAGGCGGCCGAGGCCGAGCAGCGGCTCGAGGGTCGCGCCAGCACCGTCGAGCGCGAGCGCGCCGCGGCTGCCGAGCAGCGCGAGCGCGCGCAGCGCGTCGACCCCGGCGCCTAGGGAGCCTCCTAGCGGCCGTAGCGCTCGAGCACGCGGAGGATCGCGTCGGTCCCGAAGTCGACCGCGCCGGCCGGGATGCGCTCGTCGGCGGCGTGGATGAGCTCGGTGAACCGCAGGTCGGCCGGGAGCTGCATCGGCGTGAAGCCGTACCCCTGGATCCCGAGCCGGCCGAAGTGCCGCGCATCGGTGATCGCGGCGAGCAGCATCGGGATCGGCGTGCCGGTCGGGTCAGCGTCCTTCAGCACGCCGGAGAGCAGGTCGAACAGGCCGAAGTCGGGCTCGGGCGGGCCGGGCTCCGCGCGGCCGACCTCGAGCTCGACGTCGTCGCCGACGAGCGCGCGCAGCTCGCGCAGCAGGTCGTCGGGGGTCTGGCCGGGAAGCAGGCGCGCGTCGAGGTCGACGGTGATCTCTGAGGGGATGACGTTGACCTTGTCGCCGCCCGCGACGATCGTCGCGTTGACCGTGTTGTGCAGGAGCGGGTCGAAGAACGTGCCGCGCTCGCCGAGCACGTCGAGGACCCGGTCCGTGAGCCGCGGGTCGAGCAGCCGGCCGAGGCCGAGCGCGAGCGGCTTCGGCAGCTCTTCGCCGATCGCCGCGATCGTCCGCTCCATGACCGGCGTGACGTGCACCGGCAGACGCTTGCGGTCGAGCGTGCGCAGCAGCTTGGCCAGCCGCGCCATCGTGCCGCCGTGCATCGGCAGCGACCCGTGGCCGCCGGGGCCGCGCACGGTCGCGCGCATCCAGCACACGCGCTTCTCGTCGACCTGGATGGGGTAGAAGCGCCGGCCCGCGACGGCAAAAGAGAACCCGCCGAACTCGCCGATCGCGTACCGGACGCCCTCGAGCAGGTCGGGCCGCTCGGTCACCAGGTGCAGCGCGCCGTCGTCGCCGCCGGCCTCCTCGTCGGACAGCACGACGAGGATCACGTCGCCCGCCGGCTGCAGTTCCTGCTTCGCGGCGCGCAGCACCGCCGAGACCATCATCGCGACCGCACCCTTCATGTCGAGCGCGCCGCGTCCGTGGATGAAGCCGTCGGCGAGCTCGCCTCCGAACGGGTCGCGGCTCCAGTCCTGCCCGGTCGTCGGGACGACGTCGACGTGCCCCTGGAGCAGGAGCGGCGGTGCAGTGCCCGCGCCGGGCAGGCGCGCCACGAGGTTCGGCCGCTCGGGCTTCTTCGCGACGATGGTCGTCTCGAGCCCGGCTTCGGTCAGCAGCCCGTCGATGAGCTCGACGCAGGCCCGCTCGTTGCCGGGCGGGTTCGTCGTGTCGAAGCGGATCAGCCGCTGGAGGAGCTCAGCTGGGGTCAAGGTGCAGGCGCCAGAACAGGTTGCGGCCGCCGTACCGGTCGTCCTGCGCGTCGAAGCCGAACGAGCGGTACAGCGCGAGCGCCGTGGCGTTGTCCTCGTTGGCGTCGAGCTCGACGCGCCGGCTGCCGCGCTCGCGCGCAAGGCCGATCACGGCCTCGACGAGCGCGCGCCCGAGCCCTTTCCCGCGCGCGCCCGCGTGCACGAACAGGTCCTCGAGCAGGCAGTCCTCCGACGCCCACCAGACGCCGAAGCGGAAGCGCACCTGCGCGACGCCCATCGGCGGGCTGTCGGCGTCGGGGGCGGCGAGCAGGAACGCCGTGTTGGGGTCCTCGATCAGGCGGTCGACGCCGGCGAGGAACGCGTTGTCGGACGGCCAGTCGACCTTCAGGTGGTTGCGGAAGGCGATCATGAGCTCGCCGACGGCGTCGGCCTCGTGGTGCTCGGCGCGCCAGACGACCGGGCCGTTCGTCACGCGTTCTTCTGACGCACGTGCCAGCGCACGGTCATCGTCGCGACGACGTCGCCGCCGGCGTTCTGAAGCTCGACCTCGACCGGGAACTCGATCTTGCCGTCGCTGTCGAGCTTCGCCAGCAGCTCGTCGCGGTCGGCACCGAGCGTGCCGGTGGCGGTGATCGCGCCCTTGGCGATCTTCTTGTAGAAGATCTCGGCGCTCTGCGCGAGCGGCGTCAGGTCGGCGAGCCGCTCGGCGAACGCGCCGACGAACGCCGCGCCCGAGGCCGCTTCGCCCGCGCCGAACAGCGCGCCCGCGTGCTGCGAGCCGACGTGGTTGCGCAGGTCCTCGCGGTCCGGCAGCGTCACGGTGCCGCGGCCGGGAGCGACCTCACCGATCTCCAGGCCGATGTACCGGTTGAACGGGATGGCCAGCTCGAGGCCGCCCCGGATCGCTTCGTAGTCCATGCCCAGGACGCTACCGGCCGAGCAGCAGACCGCGCCTTTCAGCGCGGTGCTTCTCGCCCTTGGGGTCCTTGTCGGGCTTCGGGTCCTTGTCGGGCTTCGGCTCCTTGTCGGGCTTCGGCGCGGGCTCCGCCTTCACCGGAGCCTCGGCCGCGGGGCCGCCTAGCTCGCTCGCCGTGGCGAGCAGCGGCTTCTCGAACGCGCGGCCGTACTGCTCGCCGGCGGACGCGTCGCGCCGGCCCGGCAGCATGACCATCTGCCACTCGCTGACGATCTCGTTGAGCGGCACCGTCTGGCGCGCGTTGTCGGACTCGGCGAGGAACAGCAGGTGCAGGCCGTGCGTGCCGATCGACCCTTGGTAGAACTCGTCCGTGCCCTCGGCCGGGACGCCGTCGGCCGGCGTCCAGCAGCGGCGCGGCGTGACGCCGTCGGCGCGCACGCGCGGCTCGCGCGCGGTCCGCTTGCCGATGTCGATGCCCGGGTTGTCGCCGGTGCCGTCGTCGAAGCACGCGTCGTCACGGTAGTACGGGACCGCGGCGACCGACTGCGCCGCGCCACCCGGCGTGACGCCGTCGACCGACGTGGTGATGCGGTCGACGATCGAGCCGTTCTCGCCGGCGACCATGCTCCAGTCGGTGCCCGCGTTCGGGTTGCCGAACGTCAGGTCCGGCAGGTCGGCCGACAGGTGGTAGGGAAACCGGCAGAGCTGCATCTGCTCATAGAAGTCGCGGTAGCCGTCGTCGACGTCGCTGCGGGTGCTCGACGACTGCATCGCCGGGTCGTAGTTGGGGTTGCACGGGTCGTCGAAGTTGCCGTACGCCTCGTCGTTGCGACCGTCGATCTTCACGCCGTCGCGGTGCGTCGAGTTGTAGAACGTGTCGACCTGCGCGGCGTTGAAGTCCCACTGCGCGTAGATGCCGTCGGCCGGCGGGATGACGTGGACGCGCAGCCACGTCTTCTGCTTCATCTCCTCGCGGTAGAACGTCTCGCGGCGGATGACGTTCGTGCCGGAGTCGGCGCCCCACGTCTCGCGGATGGCGCGGACCGGGCCGACCTTCTCGCCGAGCAGCGTGGAGGAGCCGCCCCAGTTGTTGTCCTCCTCCTCGTAGCCGCAGCATGGGGTCTCGGACTCGGGGTCCTGCGCGAAGGCGCGGGCCTTCCAACGGTCGACGAGATCGGGGCCGAACGTCTGGCCGCCGTCGCCGGAGATCTCGATCTTCGTCATCAGCCAGCGGCCGTCGTAGCGGTAGCGGTAGCGGTCGGTGGTGATGGTGGCGCCGTCGCGCGGGCGGCGGCGGCCTTCCTTCGGCGTGCCGTCGGCGTTGCGGACGATGTCGCCGTTCTCGTCGCAGTAGAGACCGGTGGCGGCGTTGCCGTAGCCGTCGTAGCTCGACTGCGAGAACGCGAAGTCGTCGGCGTTGGCGTCGCGCTGGTACTTGACGTAGCCGTTGCCGGCGTCGAACGCGGGGGCCGGACCGTTCGCGCCGGCGAGCGCGACGTAGACGTAGCGCTGCGGCGCGGCCGCGTCCTGCGGGTCGGCGACGGTGATGACCTGCGACTTCTCGATCCCCGCCGGGAGCTTCGCGCCGGCGGGCGCCTTCGGGCCGGCGTCGGACGCCATGAAGGCGATCTCGTCGTTGTGGTCGAGGCCGCGGACGGGGTCGCCGGCGGTCGGCGTGCGCTGCTTCGCGCGGCAGGGGTCGTCGGCCGGCCCGTCCTCGGTGAAGCGGAAGCCCTCGCGGTCGTACGCGTAGGTCGTGTGCTGGTCCTGGCCGGAGTAGACCGCGAAGCCCGACGCGCTGTTGTCGAGGTAGCGCGTGAACTGCTCGTCGACCTGGAACGGGATCTGGACGAAGCGCTTGGCGTCGGCGTCCCAGCGGAAGCCGCGCAGGCGGTCGACGCGCACGCCGACGTCGGTCGCGCCGCCGGTGTCGACGAGCGGATCGGCGTAGTGGTTGTGCGGGTCGTAGCCCTCGGGGCAGTTCTGCTCGAAGCCGTCGGTGATCCCGCTCGCGCCGCCCTCGGAGGGGTCGCCGAAGCCGTCGGGGTTGACCGTGTACGGGCAGTCCTTGACGTCCATGAGCGGCGGCTGGACCGTCTGGTTGGCGGGCGCGGCCCAGGAGCCGAGCTGCTTGCCGGAGAGCACGACGGGCGTCGTGTCGCGGGCGGCGGGGACGCTCGGGTCGACGACCTGGGCGGAGGCGGGCGTCGCCGAGGCGAAAGCGGCAGCGACCAGCAACGGGGTGGGGAGAGCGATCCATCGCACGTGTTCCTGAACGCGGACGTTCGTCAGAACTTGCGGTCACACTGCGTGCGTGCTCGAGGCCGCAGCCGACCGGATCGCCACCGTCGTCGACGACGCCGACGCCGTCCTGCAGGTGGGTGCGGCGGTGTCGCCGTTCGAGCGTGCGGACTGGGTGCTCGACGACGAGCCGTACGAGCCGAACGGATCAGCGCGGTACTCGCGCACGAGCTGGGTGACGCGCGACGTGTGCGGCCGCGAGCCGTGGCCGTTCGCCGACGGGCGCTTCGCGTTCGCGGTCTGCACGTCGCTCGCGCTCGCCCGCGACCCGATCGGCGTCTGCGCCGAGCTCTCGCGCGTCGCCCGCGCCGGCTACGTCGAGGTGCCGACGATCGAGGCCGAGCTCGCGGGCGGGTCGGCGCGCTGGCTGTGCGACGTCTCGGACGCGGAGCTCGTCTTCGTCCACAAGGACGCGGCGCTGCTGAGCGATCCGCGCGTCCGGGTCCCCGCGCGCTGGAGCACTCGCCTGGAGGCGTCCGATCGCGTCACCGGCCTGTTCTGGGACGCGCGCCTCCCGGCGCGCGAGCGGCTCGTCGACACGCCCACGCTCGCGGGCGAGCTCGCCGAGCGCCTGCGCCAGCGCTTCGAGCCGACGACCGCCGAGGTCGCACTCGTCGAGGCCCGCCGCCTCGGCGGGATGGCCGGCTCCGAGGTCTGGCGCCGGCTCGACCAGTTCCGCTCGCGCTAGCCCTCGCGGCGCTGCACGCGGGCGCCCTCGGTCTCCAGGCGGACGGACCACCCGGGCTCGAGCGCGAGGAAGTCGAGCATCTCGGGACGCGCGGCGACGACGAGGTGCAGCGGGACGCGCTCGCCGTCCGAGCCGCCCATGAACCAGCCCGACTGCGGCGCGAGGTACTCGTAGCGGACGATCTCGAGGCGCTCGGAGCGCAGCGCGCCCGGCGCGACGACCGCGGTCGCCTCGGCGCGCGGCGGCTCGAAGTCCGACGTCAGGTCCCAGCACGTCTGCTGCTGGGTCTCGTGGATGCGGACCGCGCGGTCGGCGCCGCGGACCCACTGCTCCAGCGCGTGGTCGCGCTCGTGCACCTCGCCGTCGATCACGCTGACCGGCCAGTAGCCGTAGTGACCCTCGCGCACGTCGGGGTGCGCCAGCAGCCAGCGGACGAGGTCCGCCGCGCCGTCGAGCAGCTCGGGGCCGGTGACCCGCGCGGTGATCTTGCCGCCGCGGGCGAACAGCCGGTCGCGGTCGACCTCGACGTCGTCTGAGTTGCGCCACCGAAGCCTCATCGCCGTTCAGTCGCTCGGTTCGTCGATCCAGAAGGAGCGGCGCGACCCGCCCGCGAACGGCTCGCCGAGCGCGGCGTTGGCGGCGAGCTGCGCGGCCTCGAGCGTCACGGCCTCGACGTCGAGCAGCACGCGCAGCGACGCGCCGTCGGAGACCCAGCACGCGCCGTGCACCCGCGGCGCCGCGCGCGCGGCCTCGACCGCGCGGTCGAGCTCGCGTTTCTGCCCGATCAGGTCGGGCGCGGTGACGAGCGGCGTGATCGTCACCTCGACCGGCCACACGACCGGCTTCGCCGTCTCCGGCCGGTCCATCCACTCGAACCCCGCGCGCCGCCGGCGCCGTGCCGGCGGAAGCTCCTCGGGCGGCCACGGCGCGCAGTTGCCGTCGGCCTCCGCGCCGGCCGACCACGACTGCCGGTCGATCGAGACGATCACGTTCTCGCTGCGCTCGAGCGCCCAGGCCAGCGCCGACTCGAGGTCGAGCGGCCCGACCTTCTCGGACGCCCAGTCGTTCTCGGGGTCCTGGTGCCACGCCTCGAACGTGCCCGTCAGCCACACGTCGCGCGGGTCCTCCTCGGCGCGGGGACCCCACTCCACGATCTCGGTCACGCCCGCGGGCCCGCGCTTCATCGCACCCAGGGTAGGAACGCCGCGCGCGCGCCTCAGGCCGCGGCGGCGCGGTGGCGCAGCACGTGGGCGCGCGGGCTGATCCCGCGGACGCGCTTGAACGCGGTGCTGAGCGCGAACGGACTCCCGTAGCCGACCTCCCGCGCGACGGAGCCGATCGTCGCGCCCGGCTCGAGCAGGAGGTCGGCCGCGAGCGCGATCCGCCAGCCGGTGAGGAACGTCATCGGCGGCTCGCCGACCAGCTCGTTGAAGCGCCGGGCGAGCGCCGCGCGCGACACGGCCGTCGCGGTGGCGAGCTCGGCGACCGTCCACGGCCGCGCCGGATCGTTGTGCAGCAGGTGCAGCGCCCGCCCGACGACGGGATCGCCGTAGGCGCGGTACCAGGCCGGCGCGTCGGCGTCGGGCCGCGCGAACCACCCGCGGAGCACCGCGATGAGCAGCAGGTCGAGCAGGCGGTCGAGCACCGCCTCCTGCCCAGGCTCGTCCTTGACGATCTCCGCGGCGAGGAGCGGCACGAACGGGCTGTCGAGCGCGCCGGCGCGCAGCACGAGCAACGGCGGGAGCGCCCGCAGCACCCGCCTGCTGACCTCGCCGCCGAGCAGGTAGGTGCCGGTGAGCAGGACCGTGCTCCCGTCCGGGCTGTTGCCCCACGTGCGCACCCCGAGGTCGCGCATGAGCGCGAGCGCGTCGCCGCCGGGCGTGGTGCACCGCTGGTCGGGGCCGATCACCGCCTGCGGTGCGGTCGCCGGGTCGTCGGCGACGACGTACGGCTCGGGCCCGGTCACGATCGCCACGTCGCCGGCCTGAAGCGACACGGTCCCCTCGCCCGCGCGCACGATCGACGCGTCGCCGCGGACGACCGCGACGAGCGTCAGCGGCGCCTCGTCCTCGATCCGCAGCGACCACGGCGGGTCCATGGTCGAGCGCAGGAGGAACGCGCCCCGCGCACGCGGCCCGTCCAGCAGTCCGGCGATCGCGTCCATCGGGCGATCCTAGACGCTCGGACATGACGACGCGAACTTCAGCTATGGACCGTCTCATCGTCGACCGGTTGACTGCTCGCCATGACGAACCGAACGCAGGACACGACCCTGGTGCTCGGCGCCAGCGGCAAGACGGGGCGGCGCGTTGCGCAGCGGTTGCTCGACCGAGGGATCGAGACGCGGCTCGGCTCGCGGTCGGGCGAGCCCAGGTTCGACTGGGACGAGCCCGCGACCTGGGAGCCCGTGCTCGACGGCACGACGGTGGCGTACGTCTCGTACTTCCCCGACCTCGCGGTGCCGGGCGCGGCAGCGACGGTGGGTGCCTTCGCGCGGCTCGCCGTCGACCGGGGCGTGCGCCGGCTCGTCCTGCTGTCCGGCCGCGGCGAGGAGGAGGCGCAGCATGCCGAGCGCCTCGTGCAGGAGGCGAGCCCCGGCGTCACGGTGGTGCGGTGCAGCTGGTTCAGCCAGAACTTCAGCGAGAGCTTCCTGCTCGACCAGGTCCTCGCCGGGACGGTGGCGCTGCCGGTCGACGCGGTGCCCGAGCCGTTCGTCGACGCCGAGGACATCGCCGACGTCGCGGTCGCCGCACTGACCGACGACCGCCACGCGGGACACGTCTACGAGCTGACCGGGCGGAAGCTGCTGCGCTTCGACGAGGCGGTCGGCGAGATCGCCGCGGCGACCGGGCGGCCGATCGCCTACGTGCCGATCACGGTCGAGGCGTTCCGCGCCGCCATGGCCGAGGACGGCGTCCCCGACGACATGGCGGGGCTGATGACGTACCTGTTCTGCGAGGTGCTCGACGGGCGCAACGCGTCGCTCGCCGACGGCGTCGAGCGGGCGCTCGGGCGCCCGCCGCGCGACTTCCCGGAGTTCGCGCGGCGGACCGCGGCGTCGGGCGCGTGGGCGCCCGCCGTGATCAGCTAGGAGGCGCCGTTGGCGCCGGCGCCGTCGGAGGTGATGATCGCAAGCGTGTCTCCGGCGGCGACGGCGCTGCCCTCCTTGATGGGTAGCTCCTTGATCACGCCCGCCTTGTGCGCGGTGATCTCGTTCTCCATCTTCATCGCCTCGATGATCGTGACGAGCTGGCCCTCCTCGACCGTCTGGCCCGCCTCGACCATGATCTTCCAGACGTTGCCCTGCAGCGGCGACTCGAGCGTGTCGCCCCCGCCGCCACCGCCGCCGGACTTGCGCTCGCCGCGCTTCGGCTTCGGGGCCGCGCCGGCACCGGCGGGAGCGGCGACGCCGCCGCCCGCGAACGCCTCGCCGATGACCTTCACGTCGAAGCGCTTGCCGGAGACCTCGACCTGGTACTCCTGCGTGACCTTCTCGGGCGCGTCGTCGTCGCGCTTCTCCGGCTTGGGGAACGCGAGCTGCTTGAGCCAGTCCTTGTCCTCGAGCAGGTTGCGCGCCGTCTCGGCGTTGCGCCACTCCTCGGTCTTCAGCAGCGTCGAGTGGAACGGGATGAGCGTCTTCAGGCCCTCGATCTCGTACTCGTCGAGCGCGCGCAGCATGCGGGCGGTGGCCTGCTCGCGGTCGGCGTCCCAGACGATGAGCTTGGCGACCATCGGGTCGTAGGTCGGCGTGACCTCGCCGCCGGCCTCCACGCCCGAGTCGATGCGGACGCCCGGGCCCGTGGGCTCCTTGTACGCGCCGATCTTGCCCGGAGCGGGAGCGAAGTTCATCGCCGCGTCCTCGGCGTTGATGCGCACCTCGATCGCGTGGCCGCGCAGGACGACGTCCTCCTGCTTGTAGCGCAGCGGCTCGCCCGCGGCGGCGCGGATGCCCTCCTTGACGATGTCGATGCCGGTGACCATCTCGGTCACGCAGTGCTCGACCTGGACACGCGTGTTCATCTCCATGAAGAACCACTCGTCCTCCTGGAGCAGGCCCTCGATGGTGCCGGCGCCGACGTAGCCGACGGCCTCGGCGGCCTTGATCGACGCCTGGCCGATGCGCTCGCGCAGCTCCGCGTCGACGTGCGGGCCGGGCGCCTCCTCGATGAGCTTCTGGTGGCGCCGCTGGATCGAGCAGTCGCGCTC
>CADCVT010000439.1 GCA_902806215.1 uncultured Solirubrobacteraceae bacterium
ATTCGCCGAGAACACCGACGTCCTGTGGGACAACTTCCAGGCGACCGCGGTCGAGGTCGCCGGCGGCATCGCGATCGCGCTCGTCGGCGGCGCGCTGCTCGCGCTCGTGCTGCACCGGATCGAGCCCGCGCGCAAGGCGCTGTATCCGCTGCTCGTCGCCTCGCAGGCGGTGCCGGTCGCGATCATGGCGCCGCTGCTGGTGATCTGGCTCGGCTTCACGATCCTGCCGAAGCTCGTCATCGTCGCGGTCGTCTCGTTCTTCCCCGTCGTGGTCACGACGCTCGACGCGCTGCGGCGCATCGACCCCGAGCAGCTCAAGCTCATGCGCACGCTCGACGCGTCGGGCGGCCAGGTGCTGCGATGGGTCGAGGCCCCCGCCGCGCTGCCCGCGGCCCTGAGCGGCGCGAAGGTCGCCGTCGCGGTGGCCGTGATCGGCGCGGTGCTCGCCGAGAGCGCGGGCGCCGAGAAGGGCCTCGGGCTCATGATCACCCAGGCCGGCGCCCAGTTCCGCACCTCGACGTCGTTCGCCGCGTGCGCCGTGCTCGCCGCGATGGCGATCGTCCTCTTCTTCGCCCTGCAGACCGCCGAGCGGCGCATCGCGCCCTGGGCACACCGACCACGGAGACCTGGATCTTGAGACGCCTGATCGCCCTGCTGCTGCTCCCCGCCGCCTTCGCCGCGTGCGGCGAGCGCGACGACCCTGCGAGCAGCGGGTCCGCACCGAGGACCGAGCGGCTCGACCTCGTCCTCGACTACTTCCCCAACGCCGACCACGCCGGCATCTACGCGGCGATCGACTCGGGGGCGTTCGAGGAGGCGCAGCTCGACGTCCGGCCGCAGGCGCCGCCCGACCCGTCCGCGCCGCTGAAGCTGCTGGCCTCAGGCCGCTCCGACCTCGCGATCTCGTACGAGCCCGAGGTCCTCCTCGCGCGCGACAAGGGCCTGAAGGTCGTCGCCATCGGCGCGCTCGTCCAGACCCCGCTGACGTCGATCATCTCGCTGGGCGACAAGCCGGTCCGCCGCGCCGAGGACCTCGACGGCAAGACCGTCGGCACCGCGGGGATCCCGTACCAGGACGCCTACCTCAAGGCGATCCTCGAGAACGCCGGCGTCGCCGAGTACGCCGTCAAGAAGGTCAACGTCGGCTTCAACCTCACCTCGAGCATGCTGTCCGGGCGCGTCGACGCGACGCTCGGCTCGTTCTGGAACTACGAGGGCGTCGACCTCGAGCGGCGCAGGCGCAAGCCCGAGATCCTGCGCGTCGAGGAGCTCGGCGTCCCGACGTACAACGAGCTCGTGGTCGTCGCCCGCGAGGAGGATGCCCGCAAGCGCGGAGCGTTCCTGCGGCGCTTCCTGCTCGGGCTCTCCAAGGGGCACCAGACGCTGCGCGAGGACCCCGAGGCGGGCATCAAGCCGCTGCTCGACGCCAACCGCGACCTCGAGCCGGGCCTCCAGCGCGCGGTGGTCGAGGCGACGCTGCCGGTGTTCTTCCCCGAGGACGAGAAGCGGCCGTTCGGCTGGATGGACACCGGCGAGTGGCAGGCCTACGGCCGCTGGATGGTCGAGAACGACCTGCTCGAGGGCCGCGAGGACCCGGCGAGAGCGCTGACGACCGAGTTCCTCCCGGGAGAGGGCCCCCGCCCAGACACAAGGTGAGCGCCGAACGTACGTCGTGCCGGGCCAGGGCCCGGCACCGCGTACGTTCGCGGCTCTCAGGCGGCGCAGGCGGCACTGGTGTCGGCCGCGTCGATCGGGCCGACGACCGGCGTGCGCAGCGCGTACGTCGCGGCGAGGCCGCCCCACGGCGCGTAGGGCGCGAAGAAGTCGAGGACCTCCTGCTCGGTGACCCGCGCGTGCGGGTCACCGCCGGTCCTCAGGCGGGCGACGAGCTTGATGAAGTTCAGGTCGCCCGCCGGGACGACGTCGTGGCGGCCCTGGCCGAGGAAGGCGGTGACGCCGATCGTCCACGAGCCGACGCCGCGGATCGCGCGCAGCCGCCGCCAGGAGGCCTCGTGGTCGGGCGAGGTCAGGTCGATCCGCCCGCTGGCCACCTCGCGCGCGACCTTGACGAGCGTGATCGAGCGCGAGGCCGCGAGATCCATCGACTCGAGCAGCGCAGGCGCCTGCGCCGCCAGCTTCGCCGCCGACGGGAGGTCGCGCAGCCCTGTGCGGTCGCAGCGCCGCCCGATCTTCCACACGATCCGCCGCTGGATCGCCGCGGCGCGCGGGTAGTCGATGAGCTGCTCGGTCACCGCCCAGGCCAGCGCCTCGAACGGGTCCGGCCGGCGGGTCGGCCGCAGCCACGGGGTCGAGCGGACGACGGGCCCGATCAGCGGGTCGTCGCGGAAGCGCTCGTAGAAGGGCCGCAGGTCGTCGTCGACCCCGAGCGCGAAACGCATGCGGGCGATCCCCTCCTGGCACAGCTCCGAGCGCGCCGCCTCGGCGCCGATCACGACTCGGTCGGTCGAGGGCTGCGCGGCGCGGACGAACACCGGCTCGTCGCCGACGTGCAGCAGCCGCATGACGACGCCGCCGCGCCGGCGCGTGACGCCGTCGGCGCCCAGCATCCGCGGCATCCGGAACGGCCACGTCGGGGTGATCTCTGCACGGCACTCGACCATCGGGGCCGGGCCACTCTACGCCCGCCGTCGGCGGCTGCAGGAGGGTCAGGAGGCGGCGATGGCCGCGTCGGCCGGAAAGTGCGGCAAAGCGGACTCGGCCGCCTCGACGCGATTGCGCCCGCGGTCCTTGGCGGCGTACAGCGCACGATCGGCGTGCCGGAGCAGCGACTCGGCGTCGAGCGCGTCCGCCGGCATCACGGCGACGCCCAGGCTGGCGGTGATCGCCAGCTCGACGCCCGGGATCTCGATGCGCGCGATTTCCGCGCGGAGGTTCTCGGCGGCGACGAGCGCCCCTTCGCGGCCCGTGTCCGGCAGCAGGACGATGAACTCCTCGCCGCCCTGACGCCCGACGAAGTCGCTCGTGCGCAGCGTCGCGGTCAGCGTCTGCGCGACCGCGGCGAGGACGTCGTCGCCCTTGTCGTGGCCGAAGCGGTCGTTGATCTGCTTGAAGTGGTCGAGGTCGAGGGCGACGGCGCTGAGCGGCTGGCCGCTGCGCGCGGCCTGGGCGACCATCCGCCTGAGCGTGTCCTGGATCGCGCGGCGGTTGGCGAGGCCGGTCAGCGCGTCGGTGGCGGCGCGCAGCTCGGCGATCGCGAGGTTGCGCATGTTCGCCACGACCGGCGCGGCCTGCGTCACCGTGTCCTCGACGTACTGACGCTCGATGTCGTCCAGCGGCGCCGCGTGCTCGACGAGCACCGAGCCGATGACCTCGCCTTGGACGAGCAGCGGCGTGCACGTCGTCAGCTCGGCCGCGGTCTTGCCGCACAGCCCGCAGCTGAGGAGCTCGTGCGGATCGCCGCCCTCGCGTACCGTGCCGAGCCGCACGGCCAGGCAGGAGCGTGGCTGAGCGACGAGGATGGCGTCGACGAGCGGGCCCTCCGCGGGCGTCGCCAGCTCGAGGCGGTCGGCGCTGTTGTTGCGGCGCAGGACCGTCACCTGCGTCTCGCCGCCGACGCTCGACTCGAGGTGCCGCTTGACGAGCGCGTGGGCGTCCTCCTCGCTGTCCATGAACTGCAGCGTGTGCGCGAAGCTCGTCTGGCGCTCGCGCTGGGCGAGCTCCTCGCCCCGCCGCCGGGAGCGCGCCGCGGCCCGGCGGCCGAAGGTCAGCCACGCGCCGAAGGTGAACAGCAGGCTGAGGCCGATGATGAGCGCGACAGCGTAGTTCGACACGCGGTCGAGCGTCTCGTGGCGGCTCGAGTCGATCTCGGCGCGCAGCTTGTCGTGGGTCAGCCGGAACTGGTCCATGAGGGCCTTGCGGCGCAGCGCGTCGTCCATGTCCCGGCGCGTGCCGCCGCGGCGCGCGTCGACGGCAAGTCGCGCACGCTTGTGCCACGTGGTGGCGACGCGGTCGGCCTCCTCGAGCAGCACCCGTTCGCGACGGTGCTCGTCGGGGACCGCGACCCGCGCCTCGGCCACGACCTCGTCGAACTCGTCCGCGCCCGTCATGAACGGCTCGAGGAAGTCGTCGCGACCCGTGTTGAGGTACCCGCGGAGACCGGTCTCCTGGTTGAGCATGGCGGTCAGCAGCTGCCCGACTGCCTCGCTCTCGCGGAACGAGTCGGTGACCGCGTCGCGCTGCGCACGTCCGGCGAGCCAGACGCTGCCGGCCATGACGACGACGGCCAGAGCGATCATCGCGTGCGTGTAGGTGCGGGGGGACATGCGCCACCCGGTAGATCGACGCTCCGGCAGATGCCTTTACGTCAGACGCTGATGAAGGTCCGCTTACTTACGCGAGTCGAGGAGGTGGATGTCCACCAGGAACGATCGCGTGGCGACGATCGGCAGATCCTTGCGACCGCGCCCGAAGCGCCGCGCGGCCTTGCGACCCCGGCGCCCCTTCAACACGGCCGCGAGGCCGGCTCCCGCGACGAACGTGGTCGCGGCGACGGTCGCGGCCTGCGCGACGACCTGCCCCGCCGGCTTCGCGGGCTCGATCGGTCGCGCCTCGGTGGCGACGAGCTCTCCAGGCTCTTCGGTCATGCCCTCATCGTAGGGGGGAGCCGAGCAGCCGGTTCTCCCCCGTGCCGACGAGGTCGCCGAGCTTCGTGAACTGCAGGTGGTCGAGGTAGTAGTGCTGCCACAGCGTCGAGAGGATGACGATGTAGTACGCCTTCTGGGTCGACACGCCGGGGATCAGCGTGACGAGCAGCACGAGCAGGCCCGCGGCGGCGGTCAGGCTCAGGCTGAGCGCGTAGAACCGCCACGGCCGGTCCGGACCGTTGGCCTCCGCGACGAAGTGGTTGTCGAGCTCGCCGCGCTCCTTGCGCATGAGGTTCAGGTACCAGATCAGCGCGAGGTACTGGAACGAGTGCCAGCAGTTGAACCCCTGGAAGGCGACGTCGAGGTTGGGGAACAGCGGCAGCGTGAAGCCGATGACGATCGTCAGGCCGATGAGCAGCACGCTCGGGACGGCCAGGTTCCCGTTGCGGTGGTCGCGGACGTTCTTGCCGATCCACAGCACGAGGAAGATCCCGAAGATCGCGAACGCGCCGAAGATGTGCAGGTCGCGCAGGATCCCGGTGGTCACGAAGTCGGGCACGTACATCGCCTCGCCGCCGAGCTGGAACTCGCGGTCGAGGACCTGCGGCGTGGCCATCGGGTACAGGCACGTGAAGATCACGCCGTAGTCGATGACCTTGTCGCGCCGCGGCCGCTTGACCGGGCGCTTGGCCGCGTAGGAGTCGTTGATGTAGCTGATCTGGTGCAGCACGTGGATCGACGCCCACGTGAAGAACAGCGTCAGCAGGATCTGCATGTTCGTGAACGCGAGCACGGTCACGATCACCGGCAGGAGCAGCGACCCGAGCAGGAACGCCTTGTGCGGCTGGCGGTAGCCGCGCTGCATGACCGTGTAGGTGAACGTCGAGTACAGGTGCGGCCCGCCGATCAGGCCGGCCACGATGAGGTTCACGGCGGTCTGCGAGATCCCGAGCCCGTGGAACATGATCAGCGGGATCGGCACCAGCGCGGCGCTGAGGATGAGGAACGTCAGGTCCCACGAGCGAGACCGCAGCCAGACGCCCTCGGTGGAGGCGCCCAGCCGGCTGACGGAGAGGGTCGCGGCTTCCATGACGCGACTCTAGACCGACGGAAGGTCGCGTTCATAGACGCGGTACTTCTTCACGACCCTGCCGCCCAGGCCGGCCATGCCCTGGTTGATCGGGTTGTCCTCGAGGATCCACCCCATCTCCGCCCACCAGACGTCCTTGCGCTCCGGGTCGGCCTGCTTGAAGTGCTCCATGTAGAAGCACGCGGCGACGCCCGTGTGCTGGTACTCGGGGTGGACGCCGAGGAAGCCGACGCGCACCCGGTCGATGTAGCGCCGCTGGTTGAGGAGGTACCACCAGCCGAACGGGAGCAGGCGCCCGTTCATCTTCTTGAGCACCTGGTTGACGTCCGGCGGGGAGATCGCGATGCCCGCGACGTCGCCCGACGGCGTCTCGGCGACCATGTACCAGCGCCCGTCGAAGGCCAGCTGCATCTCGAGCGCGTATGCGTCGAGGTCCGCCTTGGAGTACGGGACGAAGCCGAAGTTGTCCGACCAGGCCGCGTTGTAGACGGCGGCGAAGGCGTCGAGGTCCTTGCGCAGCGTCAGGCGGCTCATCCGCCGCATGGTGATCCCGTGCTCCTCGCGCGCCTGGCGGTCGAGCTGGCGGATGACCGGGTTGATCTTGTCCTGATCGCCGATCTCGACCTCCCAGTTGAGGAGGTCGACCGCCTTGGTCAGGCCGTGGTCCTCGCACAGGCGCTGGTAGTACGGCGGGTGCCACGGCTGGCGGACGAACGGCGGGCGGTCGTTGCCCTCGACGACGACGCCGCTCTCCTCGTTCATCGTGAAGTCGGCGGGCCCGACGAGCTTCTGCATCCCGCGCGGCCGGTGCCAGTCCTCGACCGCCTGAAGCAGTGCCGCGAACGCCTCGCCGTCGTCCTCGACCTCGAGGAAGCCGAACCACCCCCACTTCAGTCCCTGGTGGGCGTTGAACGCGTGGTCGACGTGGGCGGAGATCCGCCCCACGACGCGGCCGTCGCGCCAGGCCAGGAAGTACCGCGCCTCGCCGTGCTTGAAGAAGGCGTTCATCCGCCGCGAGAGGAACTGATGGCGCTCCAGACGCAGCGGGGGCACCCATGCTGGGTGACTAGAGTGCAGGCGGAACGGAAGCTCGATGAACTCGGCGAGCTCGCGCCGAGAGGTCACGGGTCTCACCTCGAGCGACATCAGGAGCGCGGCAGCCTACGCCATGACCACATCCGTCGACGTCTTCGCCAAGGTTCGCGGCCACGATCGCGAGGAGCAGCTCCGCGCGGCGCGCGAAGCGGACCTCCTTCCCTACTTTCGGCTCATCGAGTCGCCGGCCATGCCGGTCATGGAGGTCGAGGGCCGTGCCCGGATCATGCTCGGCTCGAACAACTACCTCGGGCTGACCGGCGACGAGCGGGTCAAGCAGGCCGCCCACGACGCGATCCACCGCTACGGCACCGGCCTGACCGGCTCGCGGCTGCTCAACGGCACCACGTCGCTGCACCTCGAGCTCGAGGCGGAGATCGCCGCGTGGATGCAGACCGAGGACGCGATCGTCTTCACCACCGGCCACCAGGCGAACATCGGGACGCTCGGGACGATCCTCGCCCCCGGCGACACCGTCATCGCCGACTCGGCCGACCACGCGTCGATCCTCGACGGCTGCCTGCTGTCGCGGGCCAAGCTGCGTCCGTTCCGCCACGGGCGCCTGGACAAGCTCGAGAAGCAGCTCGGACGGGCCGCGGAGGACGGCGGCGGCGTCCTCGTCGTCGTCGACGGCGTCTTCTCGATGGAGGGCGACGTCGCGCCGCTCCAGGAGATCGCCGACCTCGCGGGCCGGTACGGCGCGCGGCTGATGGTGGACGAGGCCCACGGCGCCGGCGTCCTCGGCGACCGGGGCGCGGGCGCCTCGGAGCTGCTCGGCGTCGAGGACCGCGTCGACCTGCGCATGGGCACGTTCTCGAAGTCGCTCGCGTCCTGCGGCGGCTTCATCGCCGGCTCGGCCGAGGTCATCGACTTCCTGCGCGTCCAGTCGCGCGCGTTCCTGTTCACCGCGTCGAACGTCCCCGCCGCCCTGGGCAGCGCGCTCGCCGCCCTGCGGATCGTGCGCTCCGACGAGGGCCGCGTCCTCATGGACCGCGTCCTCGAGAACGCCCGGCGCCTGAGCGACGGCCTGCGCGGCCTCGGCTTCAAGGTCGTCGAGCACGAGGGCGCGCAGACGCCGATCATCCCCGTGCTGGTCGAGGACGACTGGAAGGCCGTGCTGCTTTGGCGGGCCCTCTACGACGCCGGCGTG
>CADCVT010000440.1 GCA_902806215.1 uncultured Solirubrobacteraceae bacterium
CATCGACCTTCGCCTCGCGTCGGGCGAGCGCCGTCAAGCCGACCTCGACGGCGTCGACCTCGTCTTCCTCGACGGCGCGCACGACCAGGCCGCGACGACGAACGCGTACGAGGCCTGGCGGCCGGCGCTCGCGCCGGGAGCGCTCGTCGCCTTCCATGACTACGGTGACCCGGCCTATCCGGGCGTGGCGCAGGCGGTGGCGCGACTCGGGCTCTCCGGGACCGCCCGAGGGCGACTCTTCGTGCACCGGATTGCTCCCACGTAGAGGGAGGTTCGGGAGCCCGAATCCGTGCGTTGTCCAGATTCTGGATTTCTCGCTCAAGTTCCGAAAGCGGCGGCCGATCACAGGGTCAAGCCTGGCTCGGTTCTCCCCCAAGGATTCCCAGCAGTTCAGGCGACCGCTGCAAGTGCGCCCCCTCGGACCTCGTCCGGGGGGGCGCACCTGCATCTCGGCCCGTATCCGCCGACACCGACCCGTATCGTGCTGCCGAATGCGCCGTACGAAGATCGTCGCGACCATCGGTCCTGCGTCCCACGACCCCGAGACCCTGGTCCGGATGATCGAGGCCGGCGTCGACGTCGCCCGGCTGAACTTCAGCCACGGCACGCACGAGCAGCACGCCGAGACGGCCGAGCGCGTGCGCTCCGCGGCCGGGCGCGCGGGCCGGCCCGTGGCGATCCTCCAGGACCTGCCCGGGCCGAAGCTCCGGATCGGCAAGCTCAAGGACGGCGTCGTCGAGCTCAAGCCCGGCGATGTCGTCACGTTCACGTGCGGCGACGACAGCGACGACACGCTCGGCGACGCCCGCAACATGACGATCTCGTGGGCGGGGCTCGCCGACGCGGTCAGCACCGGCGAGGTCCTCTACCTGGCCGACGGCGCCATCCGGCTGCGCACGAACGCCGTCCGCGCCGGCGAGCGCGAGGTCGACGCGCTCGTGGAGATCGGCGGCGCCGTCGCCTCGCGCCAGGGCGTCAACCTCCCCAACGAGACGACCGAGCTGCCCTCCGTGCCCGAGGAGGACTTCGAGCACCTGAGCGCGGGCATGCGCATGGGCGTCGACATGGTCGCGCTCAGCTTCGTGCGCACCCCCGAGGACGTCCTGAGCGTCCGCGAGCGCACGCGCGTCCCGCTCATCGCGAAGTTCGAGAAGCCGCAGGCGATCGACCGCGCCGAGGAGATCATCCGCGCGAGCGACTGCATCATGGTCGCGCGCGGCGACCTCGGGATCGAGCTGCCGATCGAGCGCGTCCCGATCGTCCAGAAGAAGCTCCTGGCCATGGCCGGAGCGCACGCCCGGCCGGCGATCACCGCCACGCAGATGCTCGACTCGATGGTCACCTCGTCGCGCCCCACCCGCGCGGAGGTCGCCGACGTGGCCAACGCGATCCTCGACGGCACCGACGCGGTCATGCTGTCGCAGGAGACGGCGGTGGGCCAGCACCCGATCGGCGCCGTCTCGATGATGGCCGCGATCGCGCGCGAGACCGAGAAGGAGCTCCCGCACGACCGCTGGATCGAGAGCCGCGTCAACCGCGACGCCCGCGACCCGTCCTACACGGTGGCCTACAACGCGTGCCGGGCGGCGCGCGAGCTCGGCCTGAAGGCCCTCGTCATCCCGACGCTGAGCGGCCGCAGCGTCCGCCTGGTCTCCGCGCACCGGCCCGACGTGCCGATCTACTGCCTCTCCCCCGGCCGCGAGACCGTCCGCCGGTGCCAGCTGATGTGGGGCGTCACCGGCGCTTCGATGAAGCGGTACGAGATCACCGAGGAGCTCATCGCGGAGTCCGCGAACCGCGCGCTCGAGCTCGGATGGGCCAAGCGCGGCGACCGGATCGGCATCACCGCCGGACTGCCGAGCGGCAGACCTGGCACAACGTCGCTCTTCCAGGTCCAGCAGCTGTAGTCGCACCTGCCACCCTGAGCCGCCGTGTGGTTCGGAGCGGTTCTCGGAGTGTCCCTGTCGCAGATCCTGCGCGATCTCGGCTACGCCGGGCTCGCGCTGCTCATGCTCGGCGAGACGATCTTCCCGCCGATCCCCTCGGAGGCGATCCTCCCGCTCGCCGGCTACCTGGTCGAGCAGGGGGAGCTCGCGTACGTCAGCGTGCTCATCACGAGCACCGCGGGCTCGGTCGTCGGCGCGATGTTCCTCTACGAGATGGCCCGCCGCGGCGGACGGCCGTTCACCGACCGGTTCCTGCGCTTCGCCCGCCTCGACCCGGCCGAGCTCGACGACGCCGAGCAGTGGTTCACCAAGCGCGGCCCCTGGGTCGTCCTGTTCGGCCGCTGCGTCCCCTGCGTGCGCAGCCTCGTCTCGCTCCCCGCCGGGTTCCTGCGGATGCCGCGCTGGGAGTACCTGCTGTTCACGTTCATCGGGTCAGCGATCTGGAACACGGTCCTGGTCACGGTCGGGTACGTCCTCGGGACCGAGTGGGAGCGCGTCTCAGACCTCGTCGGCCCGGTGTCGAAGCCCCTGCTGGCCGTCGTGCTCGTCGCCTTCGCGGGCTGGCTGCTGTGGCACGGGCTGCGCGCACGGCGCCCCGACGAGCCTCAGGGCGTGAGCGACCCGCTGCGCGAGGAGCCGTAGAAGTCGGCCTCCTCGCGGCCGAGCTCGGTGACCGGCTCGTCGCCGTAGATCCACTCGCGCGCGATGCGGTGCCAGTTGTTCGAGGCGCGCAGCTGGCTCAGGACCGCGAGGGTGAGCGTCTCCAGGCGCCGGCCGAAGAGGTGGTCCGGCGGGACGCTCTCGTGGCGCATCTGGCCGTACCACTGCGAGCGCGGGTCGGACATGTCGATCATCACCTGCGTCGCGACCTCGGGCGTGAGCTCGACCTCGTCGTCGACGGTGTACCACCACGTCAGGTCGCGGAACTGCGCGAGCAGCTTCTCCGGGTCGGCGCCCTTCGGGTCGCTGAGGAACCCCGCGCCGGCGAGCGCGGTGAGCAGCGCGGGGCCGTCCTCCTCGATGCCCGCGCGGCCGATGGCGAGCTCGGTGTCGGCGACCGACTGCGGGATCCGCTTGAACAGCCCGAAGTCGATGAACGCCATCCGCCCGTCGTCCATGAGCATCGAGTTGCCCGGATGCGGGTCACCCGAGAACGCGCGGTGGCGGTACATCGACCCGTAGTAGAAGCGGTAGATGATCTCGCCGATGCGGTCGCGCTCGGCCTGCGGCAGCTGCTTGATCTCCTCGAAGCCGCGGCCCTCGACGAACTCGGTCACGACGACCTTCTCGTGCGAGAGCGACGTGATCACGTCGGGGATGTAGATGAACGGGTGGCCCTTGAACAGCCGGGCGAGCGACTTCTGGTTGGACGCTTCGAGCTCGTAGTCGAGCTCCTCGTGGATGCGCTCGCGGATCTCGTCGCCCATCGCCTTGACGTCGAGGCCGGGGAACACCCGCTTGAGCAGCCGCATGATCACGCCGAGGTTCTGCATGTCCGCGCGGACCGCGGCGGCGACGCCGGGGTACTGCACCTTCACCGCGACGTGCCGGCCGTCGTCGAGCGTGGCCTTGTACACCTGGCCGATCGAGGCGGCCGCGATCGGCACCGGGTCGAACGTCGCGAAGACCTCGTCGAGCTTGTCGCCGTACTCGCCCTCGAGCACGCGCTTCATGTCCTTGAACGAGACCTTCGGGGCCGCGTCGCGCAGCTCGGCGAGCTTGGCCTGGAACTCCTCGCGGTAGGCCTCGGGCACGAGCCCGACGTCGAGGAACGAGAGGACCTGGCCGATCTTCATCGCCGCGCCCTTCATCGTCCCGAGCACCGCGACGATCTGCTCGGCGGCCTCGATCTGGCGCTTCTCGAGCGCCGCGGTCGACGCGTCGTCGTCGCGCACCACGTTGGCCGCGCGCGTCCCGGCCTGCTTGGCCGCCTGCCCGGCCGCGAGGCGCCCGATCGTGCTCAGGCGGCGGATGCGGGACGTCGGGATGGGGTCCTTCTCGCGTGCCATGCGCGCGGAGGCTACCGGCGCGAGCGCGCCCGGGAGCGCAGCACGCGCTCGCACCTGACGGCACGGTCCTTCGAGTCCACGTACGCGGTGTCGCGCCCGGGGCCGCAGTCGACGTAGTCCGAGCCGCCGCCGCGGGCCGTCACGGTGTCCGCTCCGTCGCCTCCGAAGACGACGTCGGGCTCGAGCCCGCCGTTCAGCGCGTCGTCGCCGTCGCCGCCGTCGAGGAGGTCGGGCCCGCGGCCGCCCTCGAGCTCGTCGCGGCCGGGGCCTCCCAGCAGGCGGTCGGCGCCGAAGCGGCCGAACAGCCGGTCGGCGCCGTCGCCCGCGTCGAGGACGTCGTCGCCTCCGCGGCCCTCGAGGTCGTCGTCGCCGCCCAGCGCGGTGCAGGCGTCGGCGGACTCGGTGCCGAGCAGCGTCTCGTTGCCGTCGGTCCCCGGACCGGTGCAGGGCAGGTGCACGACGCCGGGCTCGTCGTAGACCTCCTCGCAGGCGGTGACGAGCTGCTCCTCGGCCGCGAAGTTCACGAACGCGATGTCTCGGCCCGGCCCGCAGTCCAGGCGGTCCGAGCCCGATCCGCCGCGCAGCACGTCGTCGCCGGGACCGCCGCGCAGGCGGTCGCCGCCGCGGGCCCCGTGCAGGACGTCGTCGCCGTCGCCGCCGTCGAGGTGGTCGTCGCCGAAGCGGTGCTCGACGAGGTCGTCGTCGCCAGGGCCGCCGCTCAGTGCGTCGTCGCCGTCGCCGCCGTCGAGCACGTCGTCGCCGGCCGCGCCGAAGACCCGGTCGTTGCCCGTGCCGCCGAGGAGGTGGTCGTCGCCCGCGCGGCCGTCGAGGAGGTCGTCGCCCGACGCGCCGCTGATGAGGTCGCCGCCCTCGGTGCCGAAGAGGCGCTGCGGCCCGAACGCCCCGCGCTTGAGGTGGAGCACGGGGCCGAACCGCGGACGGCGCCACGTGAAGAGGGTGAACGCGGCCGGGCGTGGCTCGGCCTCGCCGACCCGCATCTCACCGGTGACGCGCAGCCGGCCGGCGGCCTCGAGCGCCGCGCGCGCGGCGTCGGGCAGGCCGATCGTCGTGCGGGCCAGGCCGTCGGCGCCCGCGGCCGCGGTGCGGGCCTCCAACGCGTGCTCGGGCGCGGGCGCGGTCCAAGCGCCCGCGCTGAGCCGGACCGTGGCCTCCTGCCCCGGCGGCG
>CADCVT010000441.1 GCA_902806215.1 uncultured Solirubrobacteraceae bacterium
ACGAGCGAGCAGGTCATCGAGCAGCTGTGGCACACGAACGAGAAGTCGGCCGACTACTCGTTCAACAAGTCGCACGCCGCCTGCTACGCGCTCATCGCCTACCGGACGGCCTGGCTGAAGGCCAACTACCCGGCCGAGTACATGGCGGCGCTGATCTCGAGCGTCATGGACACGAAGGACAAGGTCCCGTTCTTCGTGGCCAAGACCGAGGACATGGGGATCTCGATCCTCCCGCCCGACGTCAACCTGTCCGACCACGAGTTCGTCGTCGTCGAGGGCAACATCCGCTTCGGCCTCGACGCCGTCAAGGGCGTCGGCTACGCCGCGGTCGAGGCGATCAAGCACGCCCGCGAGGAGGGCGGCCCGTTCACCTCGATCTGGGACTTCTGCTGCCGCGTCGACTGCAAGGCGGTCAACAAGCGCGCGATGGAGGCGCTCATCAAGTGCGGGGCGTTCGGCTCGACCGGCGCGACGCGCAAGGGCATGCTCGCGGTCCTCGAGCAGGCGCAGGGCGCCGGGCAGAAGCAGCAGCAGGACGCCGAGATCGGCCAGGGCTCGATCTTCGACATGGCCTTCGGCGACGAGGGCGGCGGCTCGGCGGCGGCCGACGCGTTCAGCGCGCCGTCGCACCCGCCGATCCCGTCGGAGGAGTTCGAGAAACCCGAGCTGCTCATGCACGAGAAGGAGTCGATCGGCGTCTTCATCTCCGCGCACCCGCTCAAGGACGTGCGCGAGGCGATGCGGATCAAGGTCGACGCGCCGCTCAGCGATCTGCACCAGATCAAGGACGGCGAGTGGGTCACCGTCGGCGGCATCATCACCCAGTGCAAGAAGATGCGCACGAAGAAGGGCGATCCGATGGCGTTCGCCACCCTCGACGACCTCGAGGGCACGGTCGAGCTCGCGATCTTCTCCAACGCGCTGCAGGCATCCGGCGAGCACGTCGAGGTCGACCAGGTCGTCCTCATCCGCGGGCGCGTGGACCACAAGGACCAGAACAAGACCTGCGTCGTCGTGCAGTCGGTCGACCCGTTCGCGCCGACCGAGGCCGAGTGCGAGAAGGCCAAGGAGGAGCTCGCCAAGATGCACCTCGGGCCCGAGCCGCTCGGCATCCGCGTCGACGCGGGCCGGCTCAGCGCGACGTTCATCGAGGAGCTCAAGGAGCTGCTCGAGAACTTCCCCGGCGACTCCGAGGTCCACCTCGTGATGGACTGCCGCGCGGGGCGCCGGACGATGAAGCTCGGCAAGGAGTTCCGGATCGCCAACACGGCGTCCGTGCGCGCGACGCTGCAGGAGATCGTCGGGCCGGCCGCGGTGCCCGCGGGCGAGCCTGCGGCGACGCAGGCCGCCTGACGCACCCGGCGCTCTGCGCTTCACGATCCGGCGCGGGAGGGCTTGATGGCCCACCTACCCTGGAGGTATGGACAAGGTTCTGAAGTCCGAGCAGGAGTGGCGCGAGCAGCTCTCGCCGGCGGAGTACGCGGTTCTTCGCCAGCAGGCGACCGAGCCGCCCTGGTCGGGCAAGTACGTCAGCACGAAGGCCGACGGCACCTACAAGTGCGCCGCGTGCGGCCTCGAGCTGTTCGACAGCGACACGAAGTACGAGAGCGGGTCCGGGTGGCCCAGCTTCACCGACCCCAAGGACCGCGAGAACGTCGAGCTCATCGAGGACCGCTCCCACGGGATGGTCCGCACCGAGGTCACCTGTGCGCGCTGCGGCTCGCACCTCGGGC
The DNA here is from genome assembly GCA_902806215.1 of uncultured Solirubrobacteraceae bacterium. Taxonomy (GTDB): domain Bacteria; phylum Actinomycetota; class Thermoleophilia; order Solirubrobacterales; family Solirubrobacteraceae; genus CADCVT01. Next base: position 1,734 of record CADCVT010000441.1, read on the forward strand.
ACGTGTTCCCCGACGGCCCCGGGCCGACCGGCGAGCGCTACTGCATGAACAGCGCCGCGCTGAAGCTGGAAGAGGGCGCCTAGGAGCGGTCGCGTCCCGGCTCGACCGGCTCGAGCGGCGACGGTGGAGCATCGTCGCCGCCCACGGGCGGCGCGGGCGAGACCGCCGGCGGGTCGGGACTCTCGAACGCACGTGTGGCCGAGCCGCCCCGTACGTCGCGCGTCGGCCAGCGCAGCCGGGGGACAGTGACGCGCTGCGGCACGTCGCTGCGCACGGTCATCTCCGGGCTCAGGCGACCGCTCGCACGCGCGCGCAGCCGCGCGTTCCCGCGCACGCGCAGGAACGTCCTGCCCGTGCCCCGGCGTGTCGACAGCACGCCGATGCGCCGCCACCGGCCCGCGATCCGTCGCTCGATCGCGACGCTGCCGCGCCCCGCCGCCCACACCTCGACGCGCCTGCGGTCGACACGGCGGACGCTGAACGGCAGCGCGAACGCCGCAAGGAACCGCCGCGGGCGCAGCCCCGACGAGTCCTGCCACAGCCCGGCCGGGTGCGCGTGCGGTGCCGGGGCGGGATCGGCGAGCAGGTGCCACACGGTCAGATCGGCCCCGGCGGCATCGAGCAGCCGCAGGCCACGCGCCACGTACCGCGCCTGCCGGCCCGCGGGTACCCCGCGGCGTCCGGCGTCCCAGTTGAGCTCGGTGATCCACAGCCTCGGAGCGAGCCCCGCCGCCGCGAGCACGCGCCGGAGCTTGCCGAGGTCGGCGATGGCGACGTCGTGCCGCAGCGCCGCGGGCCGATCGGGGTCGCCGACCGAGAGGGGATGGTGTGCCGCGACGTCGAAGCGCGGACTCCCGCCGCGGCACGGCAGGCGACGATGCGGAGGGTCGGGCGCCACGCACAGCATCGACGCCCAGAAGCGGATCGGGGACATGCGGCCCTGACCGTCGCGCGGCTCGCCGACCGGGGCGGTCCCGGCCGTCGCGACCGTCGCGTCAGGCTGGACCGAGCGCATCCCGCGCTCGAAGGCGGCGAGCATCGCGCGGTAGCGCTGGGGGGCGTAGGGGATCCAGCGGCCGCGCCGCGCGACCCATTGCGGCTGGAGGTACCGGGGGAGGTTCGGCTCGTTCCAGGCCTGCCAGAGCCGTACCCGTGGAAGCGGGGCGCCGGAGGCGGGCCAGGCGCCCGAGTAGCGACGCCCCAGCGCGACCGCGAGATCGGCAAGCGCCGCGGGACGCGGTGCCCACGTCCCCTTGTGCGCGTACTCCCAGCGGTCGGGCGCCTCGGCCCAGTCGGGGGCACTCGTGACCATGACGAGCGGCTCGAGCCCGTGCGCGACTGCGTCTTCGACGGCCGCGTCCAGTCGCGAGAAGTCGTACGAGCGATCCGCCGGGTCCGTCGCGTCGAAGCTCGGCGGCGGAGCCGGGTCGACGATCGCGCGCCAGCCGACCGACAGGCGCACGACGGATGCGCCCGCGACCTTCGCCCGCGTCAGCGCCGCGCGCCGCACGACGGGGTCCGGCGAGAGGAGGAGGCGGGCATCGGAGACGCCGCGCGCGAACGGCGCCGGGTGATGGCCCCGCGCCTGCGCCGACGCCGCATCTGGAGAGATCGCGACGGCAAGCGCCAGCGCGACGACGGCGCGGCGCGTCCTCAACGACGCAACCGGATCCGCTTCGTCGCGAGCCGCCGGCTGTTCCCGGCGCGATCGGTGGCGGTCACGCGCACCTCGATCCGGGTCGCGGCGCGCACCGTGCGACGCCCTCGGCGGTTGACCTTCGAGCGGACGGTCGCGGTCCCGGCCGAGCGGAGCGTCCGCCGAGTCGTGGAGATCAGCGTCCCGCGCGTCTGCGCACTGCGCCCGCGGCCGCTCGACCGGATCGCGTAGAGCCGCACGAGGACGCGGCCGGCCTCGTCGATGCGGACGCGGCTGCGCAAGCCGCGCTCGAGCAACGCGCTGCGCCTGACGGCGGACGGGACGAGGACGCGTCCGACCGGGGCGCTCTTGTCCGTGCACGTCGCAGCGAGGCGCTGCTCGACCGCCGCTCGCACGAACAGGTTCGGGAAGAAGCCCGACGCCACCGCGTAGACCAGCTGACCCGCCCGCAGCGGCGACTCGAGCGTGGAGGTGAACACGCCGCCGGCTCCGGTGGAGATGCGCCCGCTCTCCTCGTTGCGCGGCGCGTAGCGGCCCGGGAGGAACGTGAACGTCCCGGCCCGCTCGACCTTCATGCCGGAGGCCGCCCCGCGCAGCGCGCGGTCGCCCTGGCAGGCCTCGGCCAGGAACGGCGTTCCGTCCCACCGGAACTGGGCGAGGGGGGTCGGCGTCTGCTGGTGCACGAAGATCATGTCGCCCGGCATCGGGTCGAACAGGAGCTGGACCCGGCCGCGGCGCGAGTACCTCGACGCCACGAACCCGGTCCCGCGAGCCACGCTGACGCCGAAGAAGCCGCTCGTGCCGACCGACGAGGTGACCGTGACGCCCTTGTACCGCAGGCCGTCGGTGATCTCGAGGTAGTAGGGGGCGAGTCCCTGAGCCTGCGCCGGCGGCGCGGCCGCGAGTGCGAGCGTGAGGACGAGAAGCGCGAGGATGGATCGGCGCATTGAGCGCTCCAAGATGACACACGGCGAGGCGCGACACGCCTGATTCAGGTGCGAGCGGAGATCCCGCGTTCGCGCAGCTTGCGCGTGAGCGCGATCTGCTCGCTCGACGGGCCCTTCTTGTCGGGCCCGGGCGTCTCGAGCACGCACGGCAGCCCGTCGAAGCGCGGCTCGGACAGGAAGACCGCGCAGCCGTCCTCGCCGATCTCGCCCTCGCCGATGTCGGCGTGGCGGTCGCGGTTGGAGCCGAGCGGCGTCTGCGAGTCGTTGAGGTGCAGCGACCCGAGGCGCTCGACCCCGACCTTCTCGACGCACTCGTCGAGCGTCTCGGCCAGGCCCTCGGCGGTCCGGATGTCGTAGCCCGAGGCGAGCAGGTGGCACGAGTCCAGGCACAGGCCCAGCCGCTCATGCCCGCCGGCGGCCTCGACGAGCGCGGCGAGCTCGGCGAAGGAGCGGCCGAGCGTGCCGCCCGCTCCGGCGGTGTTCTCGAGGTGCAGCGCGCAGCCGCCGGTCTCCTCGAGCGCCTCGCGGATGACCTCCCCGGCGCGCGCGATCGCCTCGCCGACGTCCCCGGTCTTCGCCGACCCGGGGTGGATGACGACGGCCGCCGCCCCGAGCTCCGCGCCCGCACGCAGCGAGGAGATCAGCGAGGTGAGCGACTTCTGGCGGATGTCCGGGTCCTCCGAGGCGCAGTTGAGGAGGTAGACCGCGTGGATGAGCAGGGCGTCGACGTCGCTCGACTCGATCGCGGCGTGGAAGGCCTCGACCTCGTCGTCGGGGTACTCGCGCGGCTTCCACGCGCGCGGGTTCTGGTTGAAGATCTGGATGGCGTGGCAGC
>CADCVT010000442.1 GCA_902806215.1 uncultured Solirubrobacteraceae bacterium
GACGAGCTGATCAAGGGCCGCTACGGCGACATCTCGAACGTCGTGGAGAGCCGCAAGGCCGGCTCGATCACCGCCGCGCAGTTCCTCAAGCGCTTCGTCGGCGACACCCCGTGGGCCCACCTCGACATCGCAGGAACGGCGTGGGACTCCGGCCGAGCGTACGCGGCAAAGGGCGGCAACGGAGTGGGAGTGCGCCTCCTGGTCGAGCTGGCGTCGAAGCTCGCCCGATAGCGCCGAACGTACGTCAAGCCGGGCTATAGCCCGGCTGCGCGTACGTTCGCGGCTCTTCTACACCGGGATCGGGTCGGCGGGCTCGGACGCCATGCGGCGTGCGAGCTCGGTGCGCGAGCGGATGCCGAGCTTGCGGTAGATCGAGCTCAGGTGGTGCTCGACGGTCTTGGGCGAGAGGAAGATCGCCGCGGCGACCTCGCGGTTCGTCAGGCCCTCGGCCACGCGCAGGGCGACCTGGAGCTCGGACGGGGTCAACGCGTCCGAATCCGGCATCGAGCGTGCACGCAGCGTCTGGCCCGACGCGCGCAGCTCCCCGTTGGCCCGCTCGACCCACGGGTCCGCGCCGACCCGCTGGAACGCGTCGGCCGCGTGCGTGAGCTGCTCGCGCGCGGCGGTGCGCTCGCCCGCGCGGCGCAGGCGCTCGCCGAAGGCCAGCCGCGTGCGCGCCAGCGGGAAGACCTGCGCGGACTTCTCGTGCCACTCGATCGCGCGCTCGAAGTGCGGGACGAAGCTGGCGTCGTCGGCCATCAGCCCGCGGCCGCGCGCGGCGACCGCGTGGGCCCAGGTGCGGCCGGTCGCCTCGGCCTCGGCCTCGACCTGGTCGAGGAACCGCACGGCCTCGTCCTTGCGGCCCGAGCGCAGCAGCGCCTCGATGAGGTCCGGGTAGTACTGGAGGAACGCCGGCTCGCCGCCGTCGAGGGCGCGGCGCAGCTTGTCCGCTCGCAGGAGGTGCTCGATCGCCTCGTCGAGGCGCTCGCCCGCCAGCGCGGTGAAGCCGAGCGCGACCTCCGCGTAGATCGGCAGCGGGCCGCCGACGCCCATCTCGGCGACGATCCCCAGCGCCTCGTCGGCGTGCTCGCGCGCCTCGGTGTCCTGTCCGCGCGCGGCCTCGAGCGAGGCGAGCAGCGTCAACGCGACGGCGATCTGTGGCGGCTGGGACGTCTCGCGCGCCAGGCGCAGCGCCTCGCCGGCGTCGGCCAGAGCGGGCGCCCAGCGCCCGCGTCGGTCGTTGATCATCGCCCGGGTGGAGAGCGGGAACGGCAGGCGCCCGAGCGCGCTGGCCGAGCGGGCCGCGTCGATCTGGCGGTTGACGATCTGCTCGGCGACGTCGAAGCGCTCGATCCACGCGAGCTGCATCGCCGCGTACGTGATCATCTCCGAGGCGGCCGGCAGGGGGTCGGCCTCGAGCATCACCGGCATCGCGGCGTCGAACAGCGGCTCGGCCTCCTGCGCGCGCCCGAGCGGGACGAGCCCGCAGGCGCGGGCCAGCCGGCCGAACATCGCCAGGTGGTCGTCGCCGGCGGCGGTCGCGAGCTCCTCGGCACGCCGGCCGGCCTCGATCTGGGCCTGCGAGTCGCCGGAGATCATGTCGGCGACGCCGACCTCGACCAGCAGCTCGGCCGCCCGGCACGGGTTGCCCTCCGCGCAGCTCTCGGCCTCGGCGACGATGAGCGCCCGGCCCGAATGCAGCTGGCCGCCGCGCATCTCGACGCGGCCGCGCAGCACGCGCAGGTCGCTGCCGTGCTTCTGCGCCTCGGCGTAGTGCTCTGCTTCGTCGATGCGCGCGAGCGACTCCTCGGCGCGGCCCAGCTCGGCGAAGTCGGTCGCGGCCGCCACGAGGCGCTCGGCGCGCAGCTCGTCGTCGGTGCTGAGCTCGGCGGCGCGGGCGTTGGCGACGGCCGCCGCGGCGAGCGCGCCGAGCTCGCGGGCGATGCGCGCCGCCTCGTCGAGCGCGAGCGCCGCGTCCTCGTCGGGGCCGAGCGCGGCGCTCGACAGGTGCCACGCGCGCAGCGAGGGGTCGGTGACGACCTCGGCGATCGCGCGGTGCGCGGCAAGGCGGGCGCCGCTGGTGGCGGCGTGGTAGGCCAGCGAGCGCAGCAGCGGGTGGCGGAACCCGACCTCGCCCGCCTCGAGGCGCAGCAGTCCCGCGGACTCGCCCGCCTCGAGCTCGGTCAGCCCGAGGTCCATCCGCTCGAGCGTGGCGAGCAGCGTCGCGGCGGGACCGGACTCGAACGCGGCGACGACGGTCAGCGCGCGGCGCACGTCCTCGTCGAGCCCCTCGAAGCGGTGGCGGAACGCACGCTCGACGCCCGAGCCCGGCGGAAGCCGCAGCGCGAGCTCGGCGCCCTGCGCGCCGCTGTCGGGGCCCATCGCGAGCGGCAGCTCGCTCAGGGCCAGCGGGTTGCCGCCAGCAGTGCGCACGAGCTCGTCGGCGACCGCCGCGGTCAGCGGGCCGCCGGTGGGGACCTGCTCGCGGACGATCGCCAGCGCGGCAACGTCGTCGAGGCGGCCGAGCTCGATCTGCGGCAGGCCCGACAGCGCGGGCAGGACGGCCTCGTCCATGCGCGAGGCGAGGACGAACGCGATGCCTTCTGCTCCCACGCGCCGCGCTGCGAAGAGGATCGCGCGCAGCGAGCCCGGGTCGAGCCAGTGCAGGTCGTCGACGATCGCGAGGATCTTCTGCTCCTCGGCCGCGACGCCGAGGACGGACAGGACGGCGGCCGGGACGGCGAAGGGGTCGTGCGGCGCGGGCGGCTCGATCGCCAGCGCGGTGCCGAGCGCGCGTGCCTGCACCGGCGGGATGCGCTCGCGCAGGTCGAGGATCGGCGAGAGCAGCGTGTGCAGGCCGGCGAACGGCAGCTCGCGCTCGGACTCGTAGCCGCTCGCGCGCAGGACGAGGAGGTCGCCCGCGCGGCGCTCGGCCTCGTCGAGGAGCGCGGTCTTGCCGATGCCCGGCTCGCCCGTGATGACGAGAGCGCCGCTGCGCCCAGCGCGCGTCCCCTCCATGAGCTCGTCGATCGCCGCGAGCTCCCGATCCCTTCCGTGGAGCACGGGGTCAAGCCTACCTTTTCGCGCCGTCGCACCGGCCGAGAATTCGGTGGACCAGGCCGCTCACGCCGGGCGGGGTCGTACATTCATAGGTGGCGCCCTACCAAGGAGATGTGCCATGAGAGGATCAGCGGGACCCCCTGCTCGGCCGAAGGCCAAGACCCCGGCCGAGCGGTCGGTGGAGTTCGACGCGAAGC
>CADCVT010000443.1 GCA_902806215.1 uncultured Solirubrobacteraceae bacterium
CATGCCCGGCAAGGTCAACCCGGTCATCCCCGAGGTCGCGCTGCAGGTCGGCTGCCAGGTCGTCGGCAACGACATGGCGATCACCATGGCCGGGTCGCAGGGCAACTTCGAGCTCAACGTCCGCATCCCGCTCATCGCCCGCAACCTGCTGCAGTCGATCCACCTGCTCGCGACGACGTCGACCGCGCTGAAGGAGAAGGTCATCGACGGTCTCGAGCCCAACTACGAAGGCTGCGAGCGCTCCGCCGAGTCGACCCTCGCCGTCGCCACCGCGCTCAACCCGTTCATCGGGTACGACGCGGCGTCGGAGATCGTCAAGGAGGCGGCGAGCTCCGGCCGCCTGCTCCGCGAGGTCGCCCGCGAGAAGGGCGTCGACGAGGAGACGCTCGACGAGGCGCTCGACCTGCGGAAGATCGCCGCGGGCTCAGCCGCCGACGCGTAGCCGGACGGCGCCCCAGACGCGCTCGGCGACCTCGTCGACCGGGCCGTCGCCGTCGACCAGCACCTCGCCGCCGCTCATGGCGGCGAGGTAGTTCGACCGCACGCGCTCGAGCTCGGCCGGGGAGTGGAACAGCTCGTCGTCGGCGATGCGCGCCGCGCACACCGCCGGCGGCGTGTCGAGGAAGACGGTGACGTCGGGCTCGGGCGCGTGCCGGTTGAGCGAGCGCAGCCAGTCCTCGGTCACCGCGCCCCGAGGCTGGTAGGCCAGCGAGGAGAGCACGTAACGGTCGCAGACGACGCTGCGCTCCTCGGCGAGCTCGTGGCGGATCCACGCGACGTGGTCGGCGCGGTCGGCGGCGAAGCCGAGCGCCATGGTCACGGGGTCGAGCGCGACGCGCAGCTCGACCGCGTCGCGCAGCACGCCCTCGACGACGCCGTCGGTGGGCTCGCGGGTGAACACCGCACCGAGCCGCTCGGCCAGCAGCCGCGCCTGGGTCGTCTTGCCGCTCCCGTCGATCCCCTCGAGGACGACGAAGTGGCTCATCGCCGCGCGATGCGGGCGTACTCGTCGCGCACGACGCGGGCGGCCGGCTTCGGGCGTCCGTCGTAGCGATGCAGGCCTTTCTCGTTGAGGCCGCGGAGGATCGAGATGTCGGGGACGATCTCGACGATCGACCCGCCGCCGAACGACGGCGCCACCGCGAAGTCGCGCAGGTTCCAGACGAGCATCCCGCTGACGCCCTCGAGCGACGAGTACGTGCGGATGTGGGTGCGCAGGAGGTTGGCCTGGAAGCGCAGGCCGCCGGGCCGCTGGTTCGCGTTGCGGGTGCTCCCCTCGGCGCCGAACTCGGTCACCGCCAGCACCTTGTCCGGGAACACCTTGCGCAGCTGCCCGACGCCCAGGCGGATGAGGTTGCGCAGCTGCGGCTGCGTCGCGTACGTGCCCTCGTACCAGCCGAGGTAGTTCGTGTAGCCGATCGCGTCGATCGCCTCGTACATCTCGCCCGCGAACTTCGGCGGGTGCGCGCCCCAGATGTCGAGGGCGACGAGGCGGCTCGGGTCGCGGCGCTTGAGCTCGCGCGCCATGTCGTCGATGTAGTCGGCCTGCCCGGCCGGGTGGCCCTGGCCGGCGACCTCGTTGGCGAGGTTCCACGCGAACACGGAGGGATGCGTCTGCATCTGCTCGACGCTCGCGCGAACGCGCTGCTTGGCCTGTTTGAGCAGCCGCGGCCCGCGCGACGTCCACGCGCCGGGCGCGTCGACCGGGCCGATGCCGACCCAGGTCAGGATCCCGGCGGCGTCGAGCTTCTCCTGGAACGCCGGGTTGAGCTGGTGCTGGGTGCGCGTGGCGTTGGCGCCGATCGCCCTGAGGTCGTTGATGAGCGCGTCCATGTCCTGCGGGCGCAGGCCGTCGCCGCGGCCGGGGACGTCCTCGTGCAGCGACGCGCCGCGCAGCGTGATCGGCCGGCCGTTGAGCAGGAGCGTGGATCCGCGGCGGCCGACCTCGCGCAGGCCGACCTTCGTCCACCACTCCTCGTCGCCGGTCTTCAGCGACAGGTCGTACCGGTTCGGCGAGCCCGGCGCCCACAGCGCGGCGTTCGGGATCTGGACGGTCGTGCGGACCTTCCGGCTGGCCCCGCTGGGGATCGTCTGCGGGGGGAACCTCAGCTTCGTCCGCGTCTCGCCGCGCGTGAGCGTGCCCTCCACCGTCATCTCGCGCGCCTTGCCGCGGTTGAACACGCGCGCGGTGACGTCGACCTGGGCTGTCCGGCCGCGCAGCGTCGTGCGGAGCGTCGGCGCGACGACCTCGGCGCCGGCCAGCGGCCTGATCGTCACCTCGCGGTTGATGCCGCCGAAGTTGAACCAGGCGCGGTGCCAGCCCTCGGCCTTCATCGCCTGCGGCCCGCGCCAGTCGGCGCGGACGACGAGCGTGTGATCGCGGCCGCCCGCGATCTGCGTCTTGGCCTCGAACGGGAGGTAGACGCCGGTGTGCTCGGCGATCCGCTCGCCGTCGAGCCAGACCGTCGCCTTGTGGTTGATCGACTCGAAGCGCAGCGCGTAGCGGCCGGTCTTCGGCACGCGGATGCGCGTCCGGTACCAGGCGACCGAGCCGTTGTGCGAGCGCTCGCCGGCGTCGCCGGTGATGCGGCCGGCGTTGGGGACGTACGGCAGCTGGACCGGCCGGCCGCCGAAGGAGCCGCGGACGTACCCGCGGTCCTGGCCCGTCCCGCGCGGGTCCATCGCGACGCGCCAGCGCCCGTCGAGCGCGACCCGCGACACCGGGCCGGTCAGCGCGGCGGGGGCTCCGCCGTGGCCGGCGTACTGCTCGCGGACCGTCGGCTCGGGCTCGGATCCGCCGACGAGCGCCACCCCGGACGCGGCCGCGACCGCGAGGACGAGCGCGGTCAGCGCGACCAGGCGGCCGTTGCGCGTGGAGCGGCGGGTGTGGACGGGGGGCGTCATGCGGGCACGATCGGGACGGCGATCCCCAGAGGAAAGCAGGCGACGAGGGGGTCGACGGGCGGCATCGGCGGGTTCGGGCAGGCTACGGGTATGGGACGACGGTCAGCACGCGAGGTCGAGCTGCTCCGGGCCGCGAAGGCGCGCCTCGATCGACTGGACTTCTACCCGGAGCCGGTGGATCTACGGCACGTTCGTGTGATCAGCGCGCCCTGGCTGTTCAGGATCCGCGGGTTCCGGCGCTTTCACGGCTACGAGCTCGGGCCGCTCATCTTCGTCCGCAAGCCGCTCGAGGAGGCGCCGGAGAACCTCGTCGTCCACGAGCTCATGCACGTCTGGCAGCACCAGCACCGGCCGCTGCGGCTGTGGCTCTCGTACCTGTGGCAGGGCTACCGCGCCAACGAGCACGAGATCGAGGCCCGCGAGGCGGTGCGCAAGACTTCCGGGTGATGCCCCTGTACGACTTCGCCTGCAACGACTGCGCGCACGAGTTCGAGGCGCGCACCGAGCCCGGAGCGACCGCGCCGTGCGAGGCGTGCGCCTCCGACGACACTCGGAGGCTCTTCCGCCCGATCGCGCCGCCGGCGAAGATCGGCATGCGAGGCCTCGCCGCCAAACGCTCGAACGCGAAGCGCGCCGAGCGCGAGGCCAAGCGCCGCGGGGAGACCTAGACCTTCATCGCGACGTACTTCGTCTCGAGGTACTCGTTGATGCCTTCCTTGCCGCCCTCGCGGCCGAAGCCGGACTGCTTGACGCCACCGAAGGGCGCTCCGGCGTTCGAGACGAGGCCCTGGTTGAGGCCGACCATGCCGGTCTCGAGGCCCTCGATCACGCGGAAGGCGCGCTTGAGGTTCGACGTGTAGACGTAGGCGACGAGGCCGTACTCGGTGTCGTTGGCGGCGGCGATCGCCTCGTCCTCGGACTGGAACCCCTTGACCGGAGCGACCGGGCCGAAGATCTCCTCGCTCAGGACGCGGGCGTCGTCGGAGACGTCGCTCAGGACCGTGGGCTTGTAGTAGTAGCCCGCGCCCTCGGCGTTCTCGCCCCCGACGAGGACCTTCGCGCCCTTGTCGCGCGCGTCCTCGACGAGCTCGGCGACCTTGCCGCGCTGGTCGTCGTCGATGAGCGGCCCGACCTTGACGTCGGGGTCCGCGCCGCGGCCGATCTTCAGCGCGCCCATCTTCTGCGCGAGCTTCTCGGCGAACTCGTCGGCGACGGCCTCGGCGACGTGGAAGCGGTTCGCGCTCGTGCACGCCTCGCCGATGTTGCGCATCTTGGCGATCATCGCGCCCTCGACCGCGTCGTCGACGTCGGCGTCGTCGAAGATCAGGAACGGCGCGTTGCCGCCGAGCTCCATCGACACGCGCAGCACCTGGTCGGCCGACTGCTCGATGAGCTTCTTGCCGACCTCGGTCGAGCCGGTGAAGGAGAGCTTCCGCGTGCGCGGGTCCTTGATGAGCGGCTCCATGATCGAGCCCGAGGACTTCGCGGTGACGACGTTGAGCACGCCGCCGGGGAGACCGGCCTCCTCGAGGATCTGCGCGAACGCGAGCATCGACAGCGGCGTCTGCTTGGCCGGCTTGATGACGGCGGTGCAGCCGGCGGCGATCGCCGGCCCGATCTTGCGCGTGCCCATGGCGAGCGGGAAGTTCCACGGCGTGATGAACAGGCACGGCCCGACCGGCTGGCGCATCGTCAGCACGCGGAAGCCGCCCTTCTCCGCCGGCTTGAACTCGCCCGAGATGCGCGTCGCCTCACCCGCGAACCAGTGCAGGAAGTCGGCCGCGTAGGTGACCTCGGCCTTCGACTCGGCGATCGGCTTGCCCATCTCGAGCGTCATCAGCAGTTCGAGGTCGTCGACGCGCTCGATCATCAGGTCGTAGGCGCGGCGCAGGATCTCGCCGCGCTCGCGCGAGGCGGTCTCGGCCCAGTCGCCCTGCGCGTCGTGCGCGGCACCGAGCGCGGCCAGCGCGTCGTCGACCTGCGCGTCGGCGACCTCGGCGATGACCTCGCCGGTCGACGGGTCCTCGACGCCAAGCGTCTCGTCGGTCTCCCGCCACTCGCCACCGATGTAGAGCCCCTTGGGGACGCTGTCGACGACGGCCTGCTCGCGGGTCTGGTCGGTGGCTGCCATGGCCGGAGCCTACCCCTCGCCCGATACCGCGCACCCTCTCCCGCGGTAGGCCGTTGCACAGGTATGCGGATCGTTCTCCTCGCGCTGATCGCCCTGCTGCTGGCCGCGCCCGCGGCAGACGCGTGCGCGCGCCGCGACACAGGACCACGGTGGGTGATCGTGCGCGCCGAATCGGACAGCGAGGAAGGGGGCCTGCGGTCGTGCGACCGCCGGACCGGCCGCGACCGGATCCTCAGCGCGCCGACCTTCACGTACGGCGCCCCCGACTACGTCCCGCGCGGCACCCGCGTCGACGCGTGGACCCAGCAGGGCCCGCGGGTCGCCTGGATCGAGGTGCGGGCCGACCCCGCGACGATGACCGCCTCGATCGTCGCGCTCGACGTGAGCGGCGGGCCGCGCCGGCGCGTGGTAGTGGCACGGACGCCGGTCGTGACCTACGTCCAGCCCCTCGGGCTCACGCGCCTTCATTCCGGCAGCCTCGCCTACAGCGTGTGGGACGACCCGGCCGCGCCCGCGGATACCCGACGACGCCTCGTCGTGCGTCGCCCCGAGGGTCGTACGCGGGTCGCGCTCCGCGGCGACATCGGGCGGGTGGACCGCGACGACCGCTACACGGTGCGCTGGGCGAGCGTCACGGGGGGCGACGCCGCCGGCTACCTCGACTTCGCCCGCCCGCCGCGCCGCGAGGGCTGCCCGGTGCGCGAGCGGTTCGCGTCCACCCGCTGGTACGGCGACGTCCGCGTGACGCGGGCCGACTACGGCGTCGACCTCGGCGTCTTCCGCGTCTGCGTTCGCGGCAGCGGCCGCGATCCCGTCTTCGCCCGCGACGGCGACAACGAGACCTTCGGCAACGGCACCACGCTCAAGGTGATCGGTGCGGACGGAACGCTGCTCGGCACGGCGACGAGCCAGTTCAGCCGCTACGACGGTTGCCAGTACGCGACCGTCACGGTCCACGACGCGACGAACGGTCGCGCGCTCGGCAGCGAGCGCACGGGTTGCGACAAGGCCGGCCAGACCGCCGCATTCCGGCGGCTCCTCGCGGCCCAGCGCGCTAGGTCGTGACCGTCGCCGCGCCGAGCCCCTCGGAGATCGCGACGTCGATCGAGTAGTCGATCGGCAGGACGATCAGCGACGGGAGGTCCAGGCCGAGGGCCCACTCGAGGTGCTTGCCGAAGTCGTCGGCGGACTCGCAGCGGCGGGCCGGCATGCCGAACGCCTCGGCGAGCTTGACGAAGTCGGGGTTCGTGAAGTCGACGCCGAAGTGGCGGCCGAACTTGTTGTCCTGCTTCCAGACGATCGAGCCGTACTGGTGGTTCTCCCAGACGACGTTCACGATCGGCGTGCGCAGGCGCACCGCCGTCTCGAGCTCCTGCACGTTCATGAGGAACCCACCGTCGCCGTTGACCGTGACGACGTGGCGGTCCGGGTCGACGAGCTTGGCGGCTATGGCCGCGGGTATCGCGAAGCCCATCCCGGCGAGGCCGTTGGCGATGAGGACGGTGTTGGGCTCGTGCGCGGGGAACATCCGGCCGATCCAGAGCTTGTGCAGGCCGACGTCGGAGACGAGTATGTCGTCGCGCCCCAGGGCCTTGCGGATCTCGTAGAGCGCCCGAGGGGGCTGAGCCGGAAAGTGTTCGTCCGCTTTGGCGTTCTCCAGCCGGCCCAGCACCACCTCCCGCAGGCGCCCGGAACCGCCCGAGTGCGGAACGTGGCGGCTCTCTTCGCCCAGCGCCGTCAGCGTGTGGTACATGTCCCCGACGAGTTCCACCTCGGGTATGAAGTGGTCGTCTATCTCCGCGGG
>CADCVT010000444.1 GCA_902806215.1 uncultured Solirubrobacteraceae bacterium
AGTCGAGCGCGCGGGCGTCGAGCGGCTCCTCCGACGCGCGCAGCAGCGCGCCGCCCTGCAGCCGCTGGGCCATGCGCTCGCCCTCCTGGGTGATCTCGTCGCGCTTGGTCCGCCACGCGTCGTCGACGGCGAGCAGCACCTGCTGCCAGCTCGGCATGCCGCCGCGCGGCTGCGGCGGGAAGTACGTGCCGCCGTAGAACGGCACCTGCTCGGGCGTGATGAACACGTTGAGCGGCCAGCCGCCGTGACCGGTCATCGCCTGGACGGCCTCCATGTAGAGCGCGTCGACGTCGGGGCGCTCCTCGCGGTCGACCTTCACGCACACGTAGCGGTCGTTCATCACCGCGGCCGTCGCCTCGTCCTCGAACGACTCGCGCTCCATCACGTGGCACCAGTGGCAGGCGCTGTAGCCGATCGAGACCAGCAGCGGCTTGTCCTCCTCGCGCGCGCGGCGCAACGCCTCCTCGCCCCACGGCAGCCAGTCGACGGGGTTGTCCTTGTGCTGGAGGAGGTAAGGACTCGTTTCGTTCGCGAGAGCGTTCATGCGCCAATTCCGGTCGGGGTGTCGGGTGCGGCCATGCCCATCCGTCGTCAGACTGACACCGACAAGGAGGCCGACCATGAAGTACATGCTGCTGCTCTACTCCACCGACGAGAAGCGTCCCCCGCGCGGCGCCGACACCGACCGCTGGCAGGCCGTCACCGAGGAGATGCGCACGGCCGGCGTCCTCCTCGACGGCGACGCGCTCCACGACACCGACGCGGCCACCACCCTGCGCGACGGGACGGTCACCGACGGGCCGTTCGCCGAGACGAAGGAGATCCTCGGCGGCTACTACGCCATCGACGTCCCCGATCTCGACGCGGCCACCGAGTGGGCACGCAAGCTGCCGATCGCCGAGTACGGGTCCATCGAGATCCGGCCGGTTTTCGACTACCAGCTGGCGTGACGGACCCGGCCGCGGCGCTCGAGCGGGCCTACCGCGAGGAGCGCGCGGCCGTGCTCACGACGCTGATGCGACGCCTGGGCGGCGACCTCGCACTCGCCGAGGACGCCGTCCAGGACGCCCTGCTCGCCGCCGCGACCGACTGGCCGCGCGCCGGCGTGCCTGCGAGGCCCGGCGCGTGGCTGACGACGACCGCGTGGCGCAAGGCGCTCGACCGCATCCGGCGGGACCGCGCGCTCGCCGCGCGGCTGCCCGCGCTCGCGGGGGAGGACGCAGTGGAGTTCGACTTCGATCACGACGTCTCGTCGCTCGACGACGACCGGCTGCGGCTGCTGTTCACCTGCTGCCACCCGGCGCTTGCGCTCGAGGCGCGGATCGCGCTGACGCTGCGCAGCGTCGGCGGCCTTGCGGTCGACGAGATCGCGCGGGCGCTGCTGGTCGCGCCGCGCGCGATGGAGCAGCGGCTCGTCCGCGCGCGGCGGAAGGTCTCGGCCGCGCGGATTCCCTTCCGCGTTCCCGACGACGACCTGCTGCCCGAGCGCCTGGCCGGCGTGTTGCGCGTCGTCTACCTGATCTTCAACGAGGGGCACACGGCGACCGCTGGGCCGGCGATCGCACGGGGCGAGCTGTGCGACGAGGCGATCCGGCTGGGGCGGCTGCTGGCGCGGCTCATGCCCGACGACGCCGAGACGCACGGGCTGCTCGCGCTCTTGCTCCTCACCGACGCGCGCCGGGCGTCACGGCTCGGGCCCGACGGCGACCGCACGCTGTGGGACCGCGAGAGGATCGCCGAGGGCGTCGAGGCCTTCGAGCGGGCGGCCCGGCTGCGGCGACCGGGGCCGTACCAGCTGCAGGCCGCCATCCCGGCCGTCCACGCCGAGACGCCGGCGTGGGAGGAGACGGACTGGGAGCAGATCGCGGCGCTGTACGAGCGGCTCCTCGGCCACGACCCGTCCCCGGTCGTGGCGGTCAACCACGCGGTCGCGGTCGCCTTCGCTGGGAGGCTCGAGGAGGGCCTGGCGCTGCTGGCGGAACTCGACGCCGACCGCCGCCTCGATCGCTACCAGCCGTTCCACGCGGCGAGAGCCGAGCTCCTGCGCCGAGCAGGCCGAACCGACGAGGCCACCACCGCCTACGCCCGAGCGATCGACCTCACGTCCAACGACGCCGAGAGAGCCGACCTGAGCGCCCGCCAGGCCGCCTTGTGAGGGGTGTGTGTCTCAGCGCAGGTTGAGGCGGCGCAGGCGCTTGACCTCGGCGTTGACGCTCCAGGTCCGGCCGGTGCGGGACGCCGATGCGGCGTTGACCGGGACGAGGCGGATCCGGCGGCCCGCGAGGGAGCCGGTGATCCGGCCTCCTCGGGTGAACGACAGCGTCCCTCGGGCCGCGGCGGGGCCGCTGACGCGCAGCCGGGCGACGCTGCCGCTCTCGGGGAACGTGCCGGTCACCCGGACGCCCTCGATCACCTGGACGTTGCGCAGCCGCACGCTGCCGCCGGTCAGCGACACGACGCCGCCGCGCAGCCCGCCGCTGCGCTTCGCGCCGGAGAGCCCGAGTGCGATCGCCTGGACGAGCGAGTCGTCGCGCGTGCGCAGGACCGCCGTGACCGTCCGGCCGACGCGACCGGGAAGCCGGCCCGTGCGCGGCAGCGAGCCGAGGCTCTTCGGCGAGCGCGCGAGCGGTGCGACGAGCGGTCCGCGGTTCTCGCACGGCGCGACGCCTTGCCCGTTGAAGAACCCGGCGACCGCCGCCTTCGCGCAGCCCGAGGGATCGCCGCCGAGCACCGAGTGCCCGACGAACGGGACGACCGCCCGCTGCGCCTGCGGGAGCCGCCCGGCGACGATGTTCGCCTCCTCCACCGGCGTCCGGACGTCGGCGGTGCCGGAGAGCAGCAGCGCCGGCACGTCCGGCAGCGGAGCGGCCACCTCGGGCGCCGGCGACGCGTTCGGCCACCCGACGCACAGCGACAGCAGCCCCGCGCTCGCGATCGTCGACCGGTTGAACGGCGTGATCTGCGGACCCGGCAGCGCCCGCAGCGCCGCCTCGGCCTGGTTGATCCGCGTCTGCAGCGACGCCGCGCGATCCCACGGGAACCGCACCTCCTCGCAGATCGTCGCGACGAACAGCGCGCTGTTGGCGCCCGCGTCCTGGACCTGGAAGGACGGCGCGCGGGAGCGGGACAACGACGCGAGCGACGACGAGCTCCCGCCGTCGAAGACGTTCGAGGCAAGACGCAGCAGCGCCGCCTCGTCACCGCGCACCGCGGCACGCATCGCGGCGGGGACCTGCGCCCGCCACGCGGGGTTCGTGTCGCCGGCCTGCAGGATCGAGAAGAGCGCCGAGCCGTCGATCGCCGCGCGCCGGCGACGCCCGCGCGCGTCGACGTAGACCCCGCGCACGCGCCGCGACCCGCGCGCGACGAGCGTGCGCACGTCGCGGACC
>CADCVT010000445.1 GCA_902806215.1 uncultured Solirubrobacteraceae bacterium
AGCGCGACGTCGACCTCGGCCGGCGGGTCGATCTCGTCGTAGTGGACCGAGAAGCCGTGGCCGAACATCAGCAGGTTGCCGGGGGCGATCCCGTCGCGGACCTCGCCCTCCCAGACCTGGCGGTGCAGCTCGTCGGGGACGAGCATCATCACGATGTCGCCACGGGAGGCGGCGTCGGCGACGCTCACGACCTCGTGGCCGTCCTTCTTGGCCTGCTCGACCGACGACGAGTCCTCGCGCAGCCCGACGACGACGTTCACGCCCGAGTCCTTGAGGTTCAGGGCGTGGGCGTGGCCCTGCGAGCCGTAGCCGATGATGGCCACGGTCTTGCCGTCCAGGTGGCTGAGATCCGCGTCGTCGTCGTAGTACATGGGGCGCGAATCTATCGACCGAGCACCTGCTCGACCGGCGCGGGCCGGGCCAGCAGGTAGCCCTGGGCCCGGTCGACGCCCATCGAGCGGAGCACCTCGAGCGTCTCCTCGTCCTCGACGCCCTCGGCCACCGTCTCGTGCCCGAAGCCCCGCGCGAGGCCGACGACGGCTTCGACGACCTGGCGGCTGGCGGTGTTCTCGACGAGGTCGCGCACGAACTCGCGGTCGATCTTCAGGTGATCGAACGGCAGGCGCTTGAGGTAGGAGAACCCGCCGTAGCCCGTGCCGAAGTCGTCGAGCGCGAGCTTGCACCCCAGCGCCCGGGCGCGCTCGATGAACGCGAGCGCCGCCTGCTCGTCGGCCAGCAGCGACGTCTCGGTCAGCTCGATCACGATCAGGGCGGGGTCGGCGCCGGTGCGCTCGAGCTCCTCGCGGAAGTCGTCGACCAGCGACCGGTCCACGACCGAGAGCGCCGACAGGTTGAGCTCGACCCCGTGTCCCTGCGCGGCGAGCCTGACGGCCTGCCGCATCACCCAGCGGTCGATGTCGGTGATGACGCCGTGCTCCTCGGCGGCGGGCAGGAACCGCCCCGGCGCGATGACCTCGTCGTCGTCACCGAGCATGCGCAGCAGCAGCTCGTGCTGAACCGTCTCACCCGTGGCGAGGTCGACGATCGGCTGGGCGTAGAGCACGAACCGGTCCTCTGCCAGCGCGTCGTAGACCCGCCCGACCCACGTCATCGTCTCCATCTGCTGCTCGAGCTCGAGCTCGCGCGCCTTGCGGTCGCTGATGTCGCTGAACACGACGACCGACCCGGTGGCGCCCTCGGCCGTCTCGAACGGAGCGGTCGTGATCTTCACCGGCAGCTCGCTCCCGTCGCGGCGCACGAACATCTCGTCGTCGAGCCGCGTCACCGCTCCCGACGCGCGGGCGGCCTGCAGCCGGCACTCGTCGCGCGGCAGCGGCGAGCCGTCCGGCCGCCGGAAGTGGACGAGGTCGTGCATGACCTTCCCCATGAGCTGGTCCTGCGGCCAGCCGAGCAGATCCTCCCCCGCGCGGTTGAGGTAGAGCAGCCGGCCGCCGTCGTCGACGACGCACAGCCCCTCGCCGATGTTGTCGGTGATCGCCCGCTGGTAGTCGTGCGCCGCACGCATCCGCCGCTCGGCCTCGACGCGGTCGGTGATGTCCACCGCGACCGCCGCGATGCCCGCCGGCGCGCCCTTCGGGTCGTGGAAGAGGGCGTCGCGGACGAACGCCGGGAACGTCGAGCCGTCCTTGCGCGCGAGCCGGAACTCGCCCTCCC
This sequence comes from uncultured Solirubrobacteraceae bacterium, assembly GCA_902806215.1. Lineage (GTDB taxonomy): Bacteria > Actinomycetota > Thermoleophilia > Solirubrobacterales > Solirubrobacteraceae > CADCVT01. The sequence goes on from CADCVT010000445.1 coordinate 1,675, forward strand.
AGTGCCCCGCCTGGAGGACGCTGTCGAGGATCTCCCGGACGCGGTCGACGTCCTCGGGGGCGACGGACACCTCGGTGATGGGTCGGCCGATCGCCTCGAACGCCGTGCGCCCCGTGAGCAGCTCGGCGCCGCGGTTCCAGTGCGTGACGACCCCGTCGAGCCCGAACGCGATGACCGCGATGTGGACCTCGTCGAGCAGGTGCCCCTGGAGGTGGATCTCGCGGATCGCGCGCTCGCGCTCGGTGATGTCCTGGATCGTGCCGCGGATGCGGTGGCGCTCCGGCCCGGGATCGGGCGCCTCGATCCGCAGCTCGGCGTACCGCAGCTCCCCGTCGCGGCGGAACGAGTGCAGCATCCGCCGCGGGATCCCGTCGGCGAGCGTGGCCCGCGCGAGGGCGCGGATCGCGTCGAGCTCCTCGCCGGGGATGACCGCCCGTGCATCGTCGATCGTCATCGACCCCGGGCGCTCCGCCACCCCGAACAGGACGAACAGCGCGTGCGACCACAGGACCTCCCCGGTCCGGTAGTCGATCTCGAAGCTCCCGAGGTTCGCGACGCGCTGCGCGGCGCGGAGCCTCTCCTCGCTCTCGGCCTGGGCGATCTCCGCGCGCTTGCGAAGCGTGATGTCCTGGGCCGTGCCGCGCACGCGCGCGACGGAGCCGTCCGTCCTCAGGACGCCCTGCATCCGGATCTCGAGGAAATCGAGCCCCGGCACGGGGGTGCGGATCTCGCACGCCGCCTCCGCACGGTGGCCACCCGCGACATCGGCAAGCACTGCCTCGAGTTGGTCGCGATCGCCGGCGGGGACGAACCCGATGAGCTGCTCCAGCGTCGCGTCGTCGGGCAGGTCGAGGCCGTCGATCTCGCTCAGGTCCCGCGACAGCTCGACCCTGCGGCTGGCGAGGTCGTACTCCACGCTGACCAGCCGCGCGACGCGGTGCGCCTCGCGGAGCTGCTCGCGCTCGCGCACCTCGCGCGTGACCTCCCGCACCACGCCGACCCGCCCGGCCGACGGGTCGTCCTCGTCGAGCGGCGCGCCGGTGACGGTCACGTCGAAGCGCTCCCCGTCGCTGCGCCGGAAGACGTGCGCGGTCTCGCCGTCGGAGCGGAAGTCCGCGGCGACGCGCGCCGACGGCTCCTCGGGCCAGAACGGGTACGGCGGCCTGCGCCCGACGAGGTCGTGGGCATCGAAGCCGGTCATCGCGCAGAGGCGGTCGTTGACCTCGGTGATCCGCCCGTCGCCGTCGGTCAGGCACAGGCCGTCGCGGAGTGCGCGCAGGATCGCGCGGAGCTCTCGCGAGCTGCGTTCGGGCAGGGCGACGCCGGGAGGGGGCGGGTCCACAACGCAACAGTGACCCTGAGTGGAGAGGAACACCATCCCCCGATCGATGGATGTTCGACCGTAGGTGCGCCATGTCGATCGATGGATGAGCGCGAACGCGCTCAGTGCGCCGTCAGGCGGTCCCCGCGGCCACCCACGTCCGGGCCGGCAGCTCCACGGAGCCGTCGGCCTGCCTGTGGTCGGCCAGGCGGGCGTCGATGCCGTCGCGCAGCGCGGTGTGCTCGGCCGGGCTCAGCCCCTTGACCTGGTCGCGCAGACGAGTCGAGAGATCGAGCTGGTGGTCCCAGTGGGCGTCGGTGCTCTCGAAGGAGAAGCTGAAGTCGACGGTGTCCACGACGATCTCGTCGAAGCCGGCGCTCTCGAGCAGGCGCTCGATCGTGCCGGGCTCGGAGAACGCGAAGGGGCCGGGCTCGCCCGGCGGGGAGTGGTCCGCGTGACCGCGCTCGAGCATCTCCTTCGCGATCGCGCTGAGCCACGGGTTCGCGTCGGGGTCGTGCCAGGCGGCGAGCACGACCTTGCCGCCCTGCTTGAGCACGCGGCGGGTGTCGCGCAGCGCGGACTCGGGGTCGGCGAGCAGCATGTACCCCCACCGCGCGACGACCCCGTCGACCGACGCGGCGTCGAGGTCGATCCACTCGGCGTCCATCGGGCGCGCCTCGACGTTCGTGATGCCGAGCTCCTCCGCGCGGCGCTCGGCCGCCTCGACCATCGCCTCGGCGGCGTCGGTGATGATCACGCGGCCGCCGGGCTGCACGAGCTCGGCGATCAGCAGCCCCGTGTCCGCCGGCCCCGCCGCGAGCTCGACGACCGTCTGCCCCGGCTGCGGTCCGAGCAGGTCGATCATCGCCATCGAGACCGGCTGGGCGGCCCGCTGGAAGACCGGCCGGCGCTTCTCCCATCCGGCCGCCGCGGACTCCCAGCGCCGCAGGGCGTCTTCGCGGTACTCGTCGGCGTTGAGCATCAACCGATCTTGACACCCCTCGGAGAGGGCCAACTTCCCCGACGGCGAATCGTTTCACTGCCCATGGGTCTCGAAGTCGTGGTCGCAGTCGTTGCAACCGGGTGGCTCGTCATGCTGGCGCTCGTCGTCGCGCTGTGCCGCGCCGCCGCGTGCGGCGACCGGGCGCTCACCTCAGCTCGCGACGTAGGAGCTTCCCGCTTGCGGTCCGCGGCAGCGGATCGGCGCGGAGCGCGATCGCCTTGGGCACCGCGTGTCGCTCGAGCCGACCGGCGGCCCATGTGCGCAGGTCCTCGGGCGTCGCGCTCGCACCCGGCCTGAGCACCACCTGCGCGACGACGCGCTCGCCCCACTCGGGGTCGGGCTCGCCGAGCGCCGCCGCCTCGAGCACGGCCTCGTGGCTCTCCAGCGCGGCCTCGACCTGCGCCGGCGCCACGTTCTCGCCTCCGGTGATGATCGTGTCGGCCTTGCGCCCGACGATGCTCACCCGGCCGTGCTCGTCGAGGGCGCCGAGGTCGCCGGTCTGCAGGGTGCCGCCGCCGGCGACGGTGGGGCCGCTGACGAGGATCTCGCCGTCGGGCGCGAGGTCGACGCGCGCGCAGAACAGCGGGAAGCCGTTCGTCGTCACCTGCGAGCAGGCCTCGGTCAGGCCGTAGGTCGGCGCGACGGGCACGCGCGCCTCCCGTGCCTGCTCGAGGAGGGCGTCGGCGAGCGGCGCGCCGCCGAGGAGCGCGACGCGAAG
>CADCVT010000446.1 GCA_902806215.1 uncultured Solirubrobacteraceae bacterium
CTTGTAGTTCTCGGTCACCTCGACGGCGTCACCGAGCAGCTCGTGCTGGGTCTCGGCCCAGATGTCGCCGATGCGCTCGACGGAGAGCTCGCCCTCGGTGCGGCGCGCGGTGTGCAGCGCGTCCTCGAAGCGGTTCATCGCGATCTGGCGGAACACGGTCGCGATCTGGCCCTCGATCGCCTCGGCCAGCAGGGAGAAGCGCGACTCGGCGCTCTCGGCCGCCTCGAGCAGGCGCCCGAACACGAGCTCCTCGCCGAACACCGACGCCGTCTCGGCCAGCGTCAGCGGCGTCCCGAACTGGAAGACGCCCTGCGGCCGGGCCAGCGCGGCGTGGACGCCGTGGCCGAGCTCGTGCGCGAGCGTCGTGACGTCGCGCCGGCGCGAGGTCCAGTTGAGCAGCAGGTAGGGGTGCGCGCTCGGAACGGTGTACGCGCAGAACGCGCCGCCGCGCTTGCCGTCGCGCACCGGCGCGTCGATCCAGTTCTCGTCGAAGAACCGCTTGACGAGGTTCCCGAGCTCGGGCGAGAACGAGCCGTAGGAGTCGAGCACGAGCTCGCGCGACTGCGCCCACGTCCAGCGCTCGTCCTCGCTCGAGACCGCCGCGAGCCGGTCGTAGTCGGCGAGCTTGTCGATCCCGAGCACCTTCGCCTTGAGCCGGTACCAGCGGCGTGCGAGCTCGTAGCGGTTGCTCACGGCGGTGACGAGCGCCTCGACCGACTCGTCGCTCGCCTCGTTCGACAGGTTGCGCGAGGAGATCCACGACGGGTAGTGCCGCAGTCGGTCGTCGACGGACTTGTCGAGCGCGAGCACGTTGAAGATGTAGGCGCGCGTCGGCAGGCCCGGCTCGAGCGCCTCGCTGACCTGCTCGGCGGTGGTGCGGCGCACCTCGCGGTCGGGCGACATGAGCCGGCTGAGCGCGACCTCGAGCGACTCGCCGTCCTCGCCGACCTTCACGGCGGCCATCTGCTCGCCGAACAGCCGCGCCCAGGCCCCGCGGCCGGTCTGCGACTTCTCCGCCATGACCTTCTCCTCGGCCTCGGAGAGCAGGTGCGGGCGGTAGCGGCGCGCGGTGCGCAGGTGGTGGCTGGCGAAGTCGAGCCCGGGGTGCTGGAGCAGCTCCTCGGCGCGGCCGTCGTCGAGCGCCGCCCACTCGAGCTCGAAGAAGATGAGCTTGGTCTCCGTCGAGGTCGCCTGCTCGGTGACCTTGGCGACGAGCGCGCCGCGGGCCGGGTCGGTCGTGTCGATCGAGTAGTCGAGCTGCGCGTACGAGCCGGCCTTGCCGACGAGCTCGGAGATCGCCGCGAGCTCGCGCATGGCCTCCTCGAGCCCCGGTCCGTCGAGCTCGGCGAGCTTGCCCACGTAGCGCTCGGCGAAGGCGGTCGCGCGCTCGTCGGCCTCGGCGAGCTGCCGCTCGACGCCCGCCGCTCCCTCGCCGTCGGTCAGGGGGGTGAGGTCCCAGGCGACGTTCTCGACCTCGGGATCGACGACTTCTTGCGGAGTGGCGGCCATGCCGCCCAGGCTAGATGACCGGGGTCAGCGGCCGAAGCGCGCGTGCAGGTGGTCGTCGTGGTAGACGAGCGGGATGACCTTCTCGCGCGGGCCCTCGAGCTCGAGGTTCGGCCCGACGAACACCTTCTCGGCACCCGCCTGGAGGAAGAGGTCCACGAGGTCCTGCGCGAGCACCTGGTCGACCTGCTCGGCGCGCCGCGGCGCCGTCTCGAGCCGGTCCAGGCGCGGGTAGTAGACGTCGACGTCGAGCCCGTTCTGGTGCGAGGCGTGGCCGAGCCCGCCGTAGCGCCGCCCGAACGGGCCGCCACGCGGCAGCGAGAGGTCGCCCACGAGCACCCGGGGCGCGGTCGGATGCGCCTGCTGGTAGGTCTCGAGCAGCGCGAGGATCCGGGCGACGGTGCGGACGGTCGCGTAGCGGCGCCACAGGCGGTTCGGGCTGCGCTTGAGCACGGGGTCCCACGTCGCGAACGCCGGGCCCTGCGGGGGGAAGGGGACGCCGCCGGCGAGGCGCCCGCGGAACGGCAGTCCGATCGCGCGCGATCGCGCGGGCTGGCGCGGGGAGATCTGCGGGGCCGGGATGGGCTGCGCCGGAGCCTCCTGCGGAGCCACGGGTTCGACGGGCGCAGCAGGGGGCTCCTGCTGCGCGGGGACCGCGGCCGCGACGGCCGCAGCGAGCGCGGCGAGGTTCACGATCGGCACGGTAGCGATACGCGCAGCGGACGTCGCCCGGTCCTGCGAACGCAACCTTTAGGTCGTCGACCGAGGCCCTTAAGCCCCCGTTGAGCGCCTGCCGCCAGTCTGCTCGCGATGACCCCACCGGAACGGCCCGCACCGGCAGGTGTGGCCGTTCCGGACCCAGAGACCGACGCACGACAGGCGGCCGCTTCCCCCGCGGCCGCCTCGTCGTCGTCCGGCACGAACGCGATCACCGCGCAGCTACGCTCAGAACCATGACCACGCCACCGCCCCGCCTGCATGCCCTGGGTGGTCCCGAAGCGGCCCGCGACGCGCTCGAGGACGCGCTGTTCGAGGTCAAGCGGGTCATCGTCGGCCAGGACGCGATGCTCGAGCGCGTGCTGGTCGCCCTGCTCGCCGGCGGACACGTGCTGCTCGAGGGCGTCCCCGGTCTCGCCAAGACCCTGACCGTCAAGACCGTCGCCGACGTGCTCGGCGGCACGTTCCAGCGCATCCAGTTCACGCCCGACCTCGTCCCGAGCGACCTCGTGGGCACGCGCGTGCTGCGGCCCGGCGGCGAGTTCGAGACCGAGCTCGGCCCGGTCTTCACGAACTTCCTCCTCGCCGACGAGATCAACCGGGCGCCCGCGAAGGTGCAGTCCGCGCTGCTCGAGGTCATGCAGGAGCGCCAGGTCACGATCGGCCACCGCACCCACATGGTCCCGGCGCCGTTCATCGTGCTCGCGACGCAGAACCCGATCGAGTCCGAGGGCACGTACCCGCTGCCCGAGGCCCAGGTCGACCGCTTCATGTTCAAGCTCGTCGTCGACTACCCGTCCGACCGCGAGGAGGCGGCCGTCGTCGCCCGCTCGCTCGGCGGGCCGATCGCGATCGAGAAGAAGCTGTCGCTCGCCGCGCTCGAGTCGCACGC
>CADCVT010000447.1 GCA_902806215.1 uncultured Solirubrobacteraceae bacterium
CGGCGGCTGCGGGCTCGAGGCGGGCGACGACCCGCCCGCGCTCGGCTGCGAGCCTCCGGCGGCGGCGGGCAGGCTCGTCCCGATCGGCCCCGGCGGGATCACGCGGCCGTCGCTGCGCGGGCTCTGGTCGAACGTCAGCCACAGCGCGCTGTACTTCAGGCCGTCCTGGACCCCGACGGTGTTCGCGGAGTAGCCCTGGCCGAAGACGCCGTTCGCTGCGCTGACCGCTACCAGCGACGTCTGCAAGCCGACCGGCCCTGGAACCATGTTCACGAAGTTCGTCGCGATGCGGAGCTGCGCGGTCGGGCATCCGGGGGTGTGGGCCGTCGGCGAGGACGCCGACTCCTCACCCTGGTAGACGCAGTGGAACGTCTCGTCCGCGACGACGGCCCTGTACCGGGTGGTCAGCAAGCTGAAGAGCGCGCCCGGCCCGTCGAGGCTCGCGGTGTCGCCGCCCGTCACGACGCCTTGGGGCGCCCCGCGCTGTCCGGGGTGACGCACGGTCGCCCGGACCGTGCGCGTCGGCGCGAACGAGACGGCTCCGTCGAGACCGGCGAACTCCACCGTCACCGACGCGGGCAGTCCCTCGCCCACGAAGTACAGGCGGTAGTCACCCGCCGGCACCCGCCATTCCGCGGGCCCGACCTGCACGATGTCGCGGCCCATCGGGGCGAAGAACGGCAGCGGCCCGATGGGCCCGCGCTGCTGGCCGGCGATGAACCCGGGCCGCTCGCTCTCGCTTCCCTCCGCGATGAGGATGACGGCGCTGAGGTCGCCGCCGCCCTGAACGCGGATGCCGTTCAGCGCGACGACCGCCGAGCGGCTCAGACGGACGGGTTCGGCGGCCGCCTGCGCGCCGTTGACCGTCGTCGTGCCGGCGAGATCGACGTCCGCGACGGACACGGCCGGCGCGGCGCAGAGGCCTGCCAGTAGGACAAGGAGCAATCGCGTCAGGGAGCGCACGATTGGGAAGAGAACCAGAGCGTTGCGCGCGGGGTCCCCGATTGACCCCCGTTCACCCATGAGCCGGCGCGGCCGGACTCGGCTCTGCCGGTGATCAGAGGATGATGGCCTGGCGCACGCCGTGGCCGTCGGCGAGGCGGTCGAAGCCCTCGTTGATCTCGTCGAGGCCGAGGCGGTGGGTGAGCAGGCGGTCGACCGGAAGCCGCCCCGCGCGGTAGTCCTCGATGAACCGCGGGATGTCGCGCGCGGGCACGCCCGAGCCGAGGTACGAGCCGCGCAACGTGCGCTCCTCGGCGACGAGGCTGACGGCGGGGATCGACAGCATGCGGCTCGGGTCGGGGAGCCCGACGGTCACCGTCGTCCCGCCGCGGCGCGTCGCGGCGTACGCCTGCGCGAGCACCGCCTCGTGGCCGGCGGTCTCGATCGCGACGTCGACGCCGCCGTCGGTGAGGGTGCGCACGGCGGCGACCGGATCGTCTTCGCTCGCCAGCACGGTCGCGGTCGCGCCGAGCTCGGTCGCCAGCGCGAGCTTCTCCGCGATGACGTCGACGCCGACGATCGCCGAGGCGCCGGCCATCTTCGCGCCGAGCACCGCGGCCAGCCCGACGCCGCCCAGGCCGAACACCGCGACGGTCTCGCCGCCGCGCAGGCCCGCGGCGTCGACCGCGGCGCCGACGCCGGTGAGCACCGCGCAGCCGAAGAGCGCGGCGACCTCGAACGGCAGGTCGTCGTCGACGCGGACGATCGAGCTCTCGGCCACGACGGCGTGGTCGGCGAACGCCGAGACCCCGAGGTGGTGGTGTAGGTCTCCGCCGCCTCCGTCGTGCCAGCGGCGCGCCCCGGTCAGCAGCGTTCCGGCGGTGTTGGCGGCCGCGCCCGGCTCGCACAGCGCGGCGCGCTCGGCACGGCAGGGGCCGCAGTCGCCGCACGCGGGGACGAACGTCAGCACGGCGTGATCGCCCGGCTCGACGCTCGTCACGCCGGGGCCGCAGGCGACGACCTCGCCGGCGGCCTCGTGGCCGAGCACCATCGGCATGACGCGCGGGCGCGAGCCGTCGATCACCGACAGGTCGGAGTGGCACAGCCCGGCGGCGCGCAGGCGCATGAGCACCTCGCCCGGCCCCGGCGGATCGAGGCGCAGCTCGACGATCTCGAGCGGCCGGGTCTCCGCGTACGGCCGGGGGAGTCCCATCTCCCGCAGGACGGCCCCGCGGACGGTCAACGGCTCAGGCATGGGTCAGTTGTAGCGTCACGAGGGCGGCGCGCCGAAGATCGCGCCCAGCCGGGCGAGCATCTCCTGCTCGCGCTCGCTGACGAGCTCGCCGCCGATCCCGAGGACGCCACCCTCCTTGGCCGCCTGCGCCGCGCGCTGCGCGGCGACCCGGAGCCACTCGCGGAACTGGACGGTCTCCTCCGGCGTCGTGCGCGAGACGAGCAGCCGATCGACGACGCGCAGCTCGTCGAGGATCTCGTCGACCGCCTCCGCACCGCGAGACGCGAAGCCGGCCATCGGGTTGGTGCGGTGTCGCAGGGTCTCGGCGACGTCCGAGGCGACCGCCGCGACGAACGGCCCGTGCTCGTCACCCCCCGCGGCCTCCAGCACGGCCTTGACCGCGGCGTTGGACTCCTTGATCAGCCCGAGCGGCCCACCCGGATCAGCGAGCGAGATCGCCAACCCGACGAGCAGAGGAGCCCGCCCCAGCTTCGTCCACTCCTCGTGCGTGAAGTCCTCACGGCCGGCCACGGGCAGATCCTGACGGATGACCCGAAGCTGAGGATCCCCGGCGTCCCGCGCAGGGTCGCGTCAACGACTGATGGCGCTTCGGCGCCAGCTTTTACCGCAGGTAGCGTCGTTTCATTGGGCGCGTCATGGCCATCGGCCCCGAGGCGCTCGATCTCGGTCAAGAGCGACGTCGTCTCGACCGGGCCCCGGGGCACGCTGCCGCGGAGGCCGTGGCGCCGGCGCAAGGTGTGCACGTGACCGCCGCGCTCAGCGCCGCGTCACGGTGAACGTGACCGTCGTCGGCGCGGACCGGTTGCCGGCAGCGTCGACGGCAATCACCGTCGCCCGGTAGCTGCCCTTGCTCAGTCGGCGGCCGAGCGCGAGCGCGCCGGCGCCGGCCGGCAGCCTGCCCCGGACGGTACCGGCGGTGACGAGGCGGGTGCACCGCGGCCTCCCGCGGCCGGCCACGCAGCGCGAGCCCTTCCGCTTGCCCTTGACGGCGCGCTGGAGCGTGATCGTCACCGTGGCGGCCTCGGACAAGCTCAGGCGCAGCCGTGCCTTCTTCGTCTTGGAGCTGCGGATCCGGCGCGCGAGCGAGACCGCCGACAGCCGCGGCGCGGTGCGGTCACCGCCCGCCGGTTGTCCCAGCACCCGCGGCGGGGTGGGCGCCGGCCGTGGTGCGGGCGGCGCCGCGGCGCTCGCCGGTGACACCGTGACCGCGGCGCTCTCGGCGCTGACCCGGTTGGGCCCGCCGATGCCCGACGCGGTGACGCGGAGGCTGATCTGCGTGCCGGCGTCGGCGGCCTGCGGCGTGTACTCGGTGCCGGTCGCGTTCGGGATCGGCGTCCCGTTGCGCAGCCACTCGTACGCGTACTTGTTGGTCGACTCACGGGTCCACGTGCCCCGGTTGCCAGTCAGCTTCTGCCCGACCGTCGGGGTCCCGGCGATCGACGGCGCGGCCGTGGCCTGGCGTGTCTCGTCGGGCTGCGTCGTGTCGAGAAAGTAGATGCGACGCGCGTTCCCAGGGATGCCGTCGCCCGGCGGGTGGGGGTAGTGCGCGGTGAAGATGACCTTGCTCCCGAGCTGCACGAACGGTCCCGCCATCGGCGCGCCGCTGGTCGCGCCGTCGAAGGGGCCCGCGGTCAGCGCGAAGGTCCCGCCCGGCGTGCCGTCCGAGCGCCACACGGCGCCGCCGAACGGCGAGAACCCACCGCGGAAGTAGATGTGGCCACCGGTGGCAAGCGGGTGGTCGGGCCCGTACCCGTCACCGTCGACTTGGCCCAGGAGCGTGGTGCCGGGACCGGTTCCGTCGGACACGTAGAGCGCGCCTCCACGGAGCATCCCGACCCCGTTCTGGAACGCGAACAGCGTCATGTGCTGGCCGCCGGACCCCGGGGTGATGTCCTTGACGACGGACGTCGTCGCCGCCGTCCCCTGGGTGCGCCACAGCTCGTAGCCGGTGGCAGGGTCGTTGGGGAGGTAGTACAGCGTGTCGCCGCGCGCGACCGGGACACCGAAGTTCCCCGTGCCGGTGCTGAGCGGATGGTGCTCGTAGACGAGCGTGGTCCCGGCGTCCGTCCCGTTCGTCGCCCAGAGCTCGCGCCCGCGCGTGCCGTCGTCGGCGGTGAAGTAGACGCGGTTGGTCGTGGCGACGAAGTCGCGCGGGTCGCTGCCGGGGGCGCCGGGGAAGATCTCCTTCAGCTTCACCGTGCCCTTGGCGGTGCCGTCCGTGACCCAGGGTTCGGAGGCCGAGTTCGGCCCGGTCGCGGAGTCGAAGTACGCCTTGCCGTTCAGCACCGCGTACGGCTCGGTCCCGATGTTGTTGGTGCCGGCGCTGATCTTGCCGAACGTGGACCCGGTCGCGCCCAGCGCGTAGAGCCCGTAATTCGTGTTGCTGTTCTCGAGCTGGCGCAGGAGGACCTTGCCGTTGACCGCGCCGAGCAGGGGGCCCCGCGCCGGGACGTTCGCGCTCAGCAGGGCCCGCTGCGGCGTGCCACCCGGCTCGAGGAAGTACACGACGAGGCCGCTGTCGACGCCGTCGTTGCCGACGTTGAAGTAGAGCCGGTTCCCGACGACGCGGAAGCCGCTCGGATTCCCGTTGTTGCCCGCGGTGCCCGTGTAGAAGTCCTTGACCAGCGTCGTCCCGGCCGCGGTTCCGTCCGTGCGCCAGAGCTCGTTCCCGATCACGCCGTTGTTGGCGGCGAAGTACACGAAGCCGTCGAACACCACCATCTCGCTGCCAACGGACAGGAATGTCGGTCCACCCGGGTCGACGAACCGGTCGGCGGACGCGGTGGCCGGTGCCATGACGAAGAGCACGGCCGCGAGGAGCAGCAGAGGGCGCATCTGCCAACCGAACCAGATCCGGTGCATCCGCGCCCAAAGTCTGGCCCCCTGCTAGGCAGGCCCGGCACGGGATCTAGACGCCCGCGGCGCGCAGCCCGGCGGTGACGACGGCGGCCGTCACGACGCATCCGACGATCGACCCGCGCCACCACACGACGAGCGCGCCCGCGGCGACGCCCGCGGTGTCCGCACCGATCGCCAGGCGGTCGCCGTCGGCCAGCGCGTTCGTGACGATCAGCGCGGCGAGCAGGGCCGGAGCCATCAGGACGATGACCCGGGAGAACGCATCCGGGAGGTCGCGGCCGCCGAGCGCGACCGGCCCCGCCGCCTTGATGGCGAAGGTGACGACGGCGCATCCCGCGACGATGATCCACGCCGCGGCCGTCACGCCCGCGCCATCCGGTGGTGCAGGCCCGCCAGCGCGACGACCGACGCGGCGAGGATCGGCACCCCCGGCGGCGTGAACGGCACCAGCGCCAGCGCGACGGCCGCGCCCGCAAGCGCCATCGCACGGCCTTTCGCGTCGCGCAGCTCGGCGATCAGGATGGCGACGAAGAACGCGGGGAAGACCGCGTCGAGGCCGAGCGTTCGCGCGTCGTCGAGCGCGCCGCCGACGAGAGCGCCTGCGAGCGTGCCGAGGCACCAGCCCACGTACTGCGTGGCGGTGTGGCCGAACATGAACCACCGGTCGAACCGGCCGGTCTCGTCCATCGCCATCACCCAGCTCGAGTCGACCATCGCCTGTCCCTGAAGCGCTCGTCGGAACGGCCCGCCCGGCAGCGACGGCCCGAGCGCGATCCCCATCGGCAGGAAGCGGCTGTTCATCAGAGCCGCCGCCCCCAGCGCGGCCGGGATCCCCCCGCCCGCGGCGAAGATCGCCACCGCGGCGAACTGCGCCGAGCCCGCGAAGACCACCGCCGACATGACGACCGCACCGAACGCGGACAGCCCCGCCTCGCGCGCGACGACCCCGAACGACAGCGCCAGCACGCTCGACGCCACCGCGAACGGCACACCCGCCCGCAGCCCCCGTCGCCAGTTCGTCCCGTCCATCCGGTTCATGCTGGCAGCCGGCACTACCAGGGCCTCGGTGTCAGGCGGCGCTGAGCTGCGCGCGCTCGGGCAGCGGCGAGCGCAGTCCGGTGTCCTCGGCGTGGAGCTCCTGGTCGATGACGACCGCGGCGACGAGGCCGCCGGCCGTGGCGACGGTCACCGCCGCCATGACGCCCGAGAGCGTCGCGCGCCGGGCCATGTCGCCGGCCGCCGAGACGCCCGGGACGGACGTGCGGCCGAACTCGTCGACCTCGACCGACCCGCCGGGCAACAGCGCGCAGCCGAGGTCTGCCGCGAACGGGGCGTGCTGGCTGGCCGGGCCGCCGGCGAACACCACGTCGCGCTCGAGGGTCGTGCCGTCGGCGAACGTCACGATCGCGGGCGCGTCGAGCCGCGCGACCGGCCCGCCGTGCACCGGCACGTCGAGCAGGTCCTCGACCTGCTCGCCGTTGGTCAGCAGGACGACGTCGTCGGAGTACCGGCGCAGGAGCGTCGCGATGAACACGGCGTGCGGCGCGGCACCGAGCACCGCCAGGCGCGTCCCGCGCGTCTCGAACCCGTGGCAGTACGGGCAGTGCAGCACCGTCGAACCCCAGAGCTCGGCCAGCCCCGGGATCGGTGGCAGCTCGTCGACGACGCCCGAGGCGAGCAGCACGCGGCGCGTCGTGACGTCGTCGCCGCCGGCGAGGGTCACCGTGAAGCCGTCGCCGGGCGCGATCGACACGACGGCCTCGTCGCGGACGGCGACCGTCGGGTAGGCCGCGAGCTCGGCGCGGCCGCGGCGGCGCAGCTCCGCCGGCGGGAGGCCGTCATGACCGAGCACGTTGTGCATGTGCGCAGCGGGCGCGTTGCGCGGCGCGCCGGAGTCGAGGACGAGCGTGCGGCGCATGGAGCGCCCGAGGGTCAGCGCGGCGGCGAGCCCGGCCGGGCCGGCGCCGACGACGACGACGTCGGAGTCGAAGGAGGAGGTCATGTCGCTACTGTGCATGTTCAGGTGAACATGAAGTCAAGCGACCTGCTCACGATCGGCCGGTTGGCCGCCCGCTTCGGCCTCGCGACCCACGTCCTGCGCTTCTGGGAGGAGCAGGGCCTGCTGCTGCCCGACGAGCGCGTCAGCGGCCGGCGCCTCTACGACGCCGACCACGCCTCGGCCCGCATCACGATGATCCTGCGCGGCAAGGACATGGGGCTCAGCCTCGCCGAGATCGGCCGCCTGCTCTCCACCCCGCCGGACACGCACGTCGAGCAGCTGCGCGAGCACCGCGCGGCACTCGACGCCCAGATCGAGCGACTCGAGGCGGCGAAGGCGCTCATCGACCACGCGATCGACTGCCACGCACCTGAGCTCACGCGGTGCCCGGAGTTCCAGGACGTCGCGCGCGCGGCAAGCCCGGTCTCGTAGCTGCGCCGGCGGCGCCTGGTGCAGGGCTCGCCGCGGGCGACCTAGGAGCCGAGTACCTCGATCGCCGCTCGCTGCCCGGAGCGCACGGCGCCGTCCATGTAGCCGTTCCAGAAGGTCGACGTCTCCGTCCCGGCCCAGTGGACTCGTCCCACCGGCGCGCGCAGCGACTCGCCGAACGCCAGGAGCGTCCCGGGGGGATGGATGCCGACCGGCCCGCCGCGGCTCCACGGCTCGGAGGGCCACTCGGTCTCGAAGACCTCCCGGGCGCGCAGCGCCTCGTCGCCGACCTGCTCGGCGAGCTCGGCGAGGACGCGCCGGCGCCGCTCGTCGCCCGAGAGCGCCGTGTACGTGCGCGCTTCGTCGCCGCCGACGAAGCCGACCAGGACACCCGGCGTGCCGTTCTCGGGAGAGTCGTCGAACGTGACGTTCATGAGCGCGCGCGTGTTGAGGCCGGTGCCGGTGAGCCCCTTCTCGCGCCAGAACGGGCGGTCGTACACCGCGGTGACCTTGGTCAGCGTGCCCTGGCCCGCGCGCTGGCCGAGCTGGTCGCGGGCGAACGGCAGCCCGGGCCGGAAGTCGATGCGGTCGCACAGCGCCGGCGGCAGGGCGACGATGCAGTGCTTCGCGCGCACGGTCGCGCGGTCGGAGGTCACGACGACGCCGGCCGCGCTCTGATCGATCCGCCGAACCGGGGAGCGCAGCTGGATGCGCCGAGGGCCGAGGTCGGCGGCGACGGCGAGCGGGATCGTCTGCGACCCGCCCGCGATGCGGAACATCTGTGCGCCGTCGCGGGTGTTGAAGTTCCGCTCGAACGTCCCGGCATTCCTCTCGTCGCCCGACGCCGCGATGTAGTAGAGGACGAAGAGCAGCGAGAGCTCGCGCGGCTCGGCACCGAAGATCGGCCGCGTCGCGACGGGCACGAGCTTGCGGAAGCGCTCGCTGCTCGAGTTGTCGCGGATGAACGTCTCGAGCGTCTGCCCGTCGTACTCGGCCGCCTTCGCGGCGCGCCACGGCGCGTCGACGGGCACCTCCTTCGACATCTCGTTGAGCTGGGCGACGACCGCGGCGAGCTCGGGGAGGACGAGAGGGTCGGGCGGCGCGGTGCCGGTCGGGCCGGTGTCGCTGTAGGTCGAGCGGTCGCCCTCGATGATCGCGACGTTCGCCCCGTCGGCGTACGCCTCGAACCGCTTGATCCCGTACGCGTCGGCCAGTGCGGTGATGTGGTTCTGCGTCGGCCCGACGTACATCGCGCCGCGCTCGGAGCTCGCGCCCGGGTACGCGGGGCCGAGGTCGTGGCCCCACACGCGCCCTCCAACGCGGTCGCGTGCCTCGAGGACGAGGACCGAGCGTCCGGCGCGCCGCAGGTCGCGCGCGGCGGTCAGCCCCGCGAGTCCGGCGCCGACGACGACGACGTCGACGGCTCGCGGTCGGCGCGGACGCCGCTTGCGCCGCTTGCGCGGCTTGCCTTCGGCCTCGTCGGGCAGCGCGGCGGCCGCCGCGGCTGCGGCCGCACCTGCACCGAGCAGACCGCGCCTGGTCAGTCCGTCGTCGTTCATCTGCGGGATGCTGGCGCGGCGGGCGCGCTGACGCGCCACTTGCCGGTGTCAGCCCGCGGACCGCGGCTTGCGTGCGGCACGCCGGGTGCAGGTGCGGCGGGAGCCCTTGCCCCGGCAGACCCGCCCGCGTGCACGCGGCTTCGCCCGTGCACGCTTCTTCGCCGCGCGCCGGGGCGGCTTGGCGGCCGCCGCCGGCGCCGGCGGCCGCAGCTCGGCGAGGCCGGGTTCGCCGGCCTCGACGTCGAGCAGCGCTTGGTGCGAGCGGTCGCCGGCGAAGAAGGACTGCTGCGCGACGATCAGCCGGGTGCCGAGGAACTTCACGCTCGACGGCGAGTCGAACGGCACCGACGAGCCGTTCGCGCCGTTGTGAGGCGTTGACGGGAACCGCTCGCGCTCGACGCCGTCAGGCCCGATCGCGGCGAGCTGGTTCGTGAGGAGCAGCGCGACGTAGATCGTTCCCGACTGCGCGATGGCGAAGCCGTCGGGGCCGTCGCCCGGGCGGCTCTCCCAGAGCTGGCGGAGCGCACCCGGTCGGCCGTCGGGCTGGATCGGCACCGTCCACAAGCGTCCGCTCGTGGGGTTGCCCGCGGCGCCGCCGCCCTGGCTCAGCATGCCGACGACGAGCGTCCGGCGGTCCGCCTGGAGCGCCAGGCCGGTCATCCCGAAGTCGCCGCCGTCGAAGCGCGCGTCGCGAAGCCATTCGACCGCCGCGCCGCCGCCCGGCGGCACCCGCCAGAGCACAGGGTTGGCGAAGTCGGTGACGTACAGGCTGCCGTCGGGCCCCCATGCGGCGTAGTTCGGCACGGACCCCTTCGGGAAGGTGGCGTACGTGGTCTGGGCGCCGGTGCGCGGCTCGAGCAGGATCGCGCGGTGCGTGGAGATCTCGAGCAGAACGATGTTCCCCTGCCCGTCGCTCGTCGCGACCTGCACGCCGTGCGGCTTGTCCAGATGCTGGCCCTGGACGGTCCACGAGCGCAGCAGCGTGCCGTCTCCGTCGTACTCGAAGACGCGCGAGGGAGCGGGATCTCCGTTCGGGTTCGAGTAGTTGCCGGCGTAGATCCGGCCGTTCGGATGGACATAGGCCATCGCCGGATAGCCGGGAAGCGGGACGAGCGCGAGGACGCGGGTGTCCCAGCGAGCGCGAGCATCGGCGGGCGCAGCGAGCACGGCGGACGCGCTCGCGGCGGCGACCGCACACAGCAGCACCACGATTGCGAGGCGTGCCCCGCTGCGGTTGAACAGCATCTGCCGGGACGATACGCACGTCGGAGCGGACCTTGCGACGCGGCCCGCCTCAGCAGGGCCTGCGGACGATGGGCGCGGCGGGTTTCGAACCTGCGACCTCTCGCGTGTGAAGCGCGAGCGCGACACCGGCGAAGATCCCGTAAGGGCAGGCGGCAGACCGGCCTGGGCCGTCGCTCGCCGGAGGCGAGATGGCGGCGGATGGTGTCCTATGTGCGGCGATTCGGGCAGCAGCGCCCATTCGCCCTGTGGTAACTGCCGTCGAAGCTAGAGCGGCTCTGGCGTCGCGCGGACCTCATCCCGGGTCGGACCCAACTGCGCTGAACGCCTAGGGCAGTCACGTCGAAACCCTGGTAGGGGGCTACCAGTGCGCCGAGGCTCACTCGCGCCTACGGTCAATCGCTAGCCGGATTCCCGTTGATCGACCCGTGGGGGCCGGCAGGGGTCGGTGTCGGTCCAGAGAAGAAGCGGCGTGAGGGGTTGGGTCGTCTTCTTCCTGCACAGGTACTTGGTTTCCAATGCAGTGAGACGGCCCTGAGCCGACTCGAGAGAGGCCGCGATGACTCGCACGATCCGCCCCGCCCCATTCCGGCGAGGGCTCCTGACGTTGCTGCTCGCGACGTTGGCCATGGCCTGCGCCCTGCCGGCGACGGCGAGCGCCACGATCTACTGGACCAACTTCGGCGACAGCTCGATCGGTCGCGCCGACAACAGCGGCGCCAACGTGAACCAGAGCTTCATGGCTTCTGTCGGCAGCAGTCCTGTGTCCGCGATGGTCGACGAGACAAGCCTGTACTGGACCAACCAGGCCGGCGCGACGATCTCCCGCGCCAACCTCGACGGCTCGAGTCGCGCGACCTTCATCAACGACACGAGCGATCCCTACGGCATGGCCACGCAGGGCGCGTACTTCTACTGGGCCGCGAACAACGGCAGGAAGGCCATCGGACGCGCGAACCGGGATGGGGGCGGCCGCAACCACTACTTCATCAGCGAGCTCGGCGGCAACCCGAATGGCGTCGCCGTCTTCGGCTCCTACATCTACTGGAGCAACTACGACGGTCGGATCGGTCGCGCCAACATCGACGGCAGCGGCAAGAACGAGAACTTCATCACCGGCGGCAACGGCATCCAGGGAGTCGCGGTCTCCGCGGCAGGCATCTACTGGAGCAACCAGGGGTCGAACGCGATCGGCCGCGCGAACCTGGACGGCAGCGAGAAGAACCACAACTTCATTACGCGCGGCGCCGGGCCGAGCGGCGTCGCCGTCGACTGCGGGTCCGTCTACTGGGCGAACTTCCATGGCGGCACCGTCGGCCGGGCGACCCTCGCCGGCGGAAGCGTCAACCAGAGGTACATCACCGGCGCGAACCAGCCGTCCGGCATCGCCGTCAACCAGGTCGGCGTGCCGGCCGACGGCGACTGCGACGGCGCGGCGGACACGACCGACAACTGCCCGACCACTGCGAACGCCGACCAGGCGAACCTCGACGGCGACTCCCTCGGTGACGCGTGCGATCCGGACATCGACGGCGATGGCGTGGCCAATGGCGACGATGCCTTCCCGCGCAACGCCGCCGAGACGAAGGACACCGACGGCGACGGCATCGGCAACGCCGCCGACACCGACGACGACGGCGACGGCGTGAGCGACGGCAACGACGCGTTCCCGCTCGACAAGACCGAGCAGACCGACACCGACGGCGACGGCACGGGCAACAACGCCGACGGCGACGATGACGGCGAGGGCGTGAGCGACGGCAACGACGCGTTCCCGCTGAACGCCGGCGAGTCGATCGACACCGACCGCGACGGCATCGGCAACAACGCTGACACCGACGACGACGGCGACGGCATCCGCGACGGCGACGACCGCTACCCGCTCGATCCGACCGAGTCCACGGACACCGACAACGACGGCATCGGCAACAACACCGATCCGGACGACGACAACGACGGCGTCAACGACGGCGCCGATGCCTTCCCGACCAACCCGGACGAGCAGCTCGACACCGACGGCGACGGCCAGGGCAACAAGGCCGACACCGACGACGACAACGACGGCGTCGGCGACGGCGCCGATGCCTTCCCGAACGATCCGAATGAGCAGCTCGACAGTGACGGCGACGGCACCGGCAACAAGGCCGACACCGACGACGACAACGACGGCGTCACAGACGGCAACGACGCCTTCCCGCTCGACCCGGGCGAGCAGGTCGATACCGACAACGACGGCATCGGCAACCGCGCCGACGGCGACGATGACGGCGACGGCACGCCGGACGGCACGGACGCGTTTCCGCTCAACGGCGCCGAGTCCCGTGACGCCGACGGCGACGGCACCGGCGACAACGCCGATCGCGACGACGACAACGACGGCGTCGAGGATGCCGACGACGCGTTCCCGAACGACCCGACCGAACAGGTCGACACCGATCGAGACGGCACGGGCAACACGGCCGACACCGACGACGACGGCGACAACGTCGCCGACGCGGGTGACGCGTTCCCGCTCGACAAGACCGAGTCGGTCGACACCGACGGCGACGGACAGGGCAACAACGCCGACGGCGATGACGACGGCGACTCGATCGCCGACGGCGACGACAGCCACCCGCTCGACCCGCTCGAGTCCACGGACACCGACGGCGACGGCATCGGCAACAAGGCCGACACCGACGACGACAACGACGGTGCCGCGGACGGTGCCGACGCGTTCCCGACCGATCCCGACGAGCAGCTCGACACCGACGGAGACGGCACGGGCAACCGGGCCGACACGGACGACGACAACGACGGCGTCGAAGATGGCGACGACGCCTTCCCGATCAACGCGGCCGAGCAGGTCGACACGGACGGCGACGGCACCGGCAACAACGCCGACGGCGACGACGACGGCGACAACGTGGCCGACGGGGACGACGCGTTCCCGACGAACCCCGACGAGCAGACCGACACCGACGGCGACGGCACCGGCAACAAGGCCGACACCGACGACGACGGCGACAACGTCGCCGACGCGGGTGACGCGTTCCCGCTCGACAAGACCGAGTCGGTCGACACCGACGGCGACGGACAGGGCAACAACGCCGACGGCGA
>CADCVT010000448.1 GCA_902806215.1 uncultured Solirubrobacteraceae bacterium
AAGCGGCCGTCGGCGCCGCTCGCGCTCAGCGCCGCTCGCTGCGCGGCGGGCTTGCCGGGCCGCCACGTGTCGTCGGCGTCGCACAGCGCGACCCACTCCACTGCGCGCAGTGCCTCGAAGCCGCTCCGCCGCGCGGCCGGCAGCCCGCCGCGCTCCGGGCGCCGGACGATCCGGCAGCGCGCCGCGTGCTCGACGTGCAGCAGCACGGGCTCGGGCGACCCGTCGTCGACCACGACGACCTCGTCGGCCTCCTCGGCGAGCACCGCATCGAGCGTCTCGGCGAGGTACGGCGCCCAGCCGTGGACGGGCACGATGACGCCGACACGCATCGGGCGGACTCTACGAACCATCCGTCAAGCGGCGGTGACGCTGCTCGACGCCCGCGCGCCGGGCCGCCAGGACGGAGGTCCCGCACCGACCGCCGCGGGTACACCGGCCCCATGCTCATCATCGCCGTCGCCGCGTTCTGCGTGCTCCTCCTCGTCCTCGCCTTCGTCGCGCCTCGCCTGTCGCGCCACGCGGAGCGCGGAGGCAAGGCGCCGGCCCACCTCGGCGCCCGCGGTGCCCGCAAGACGCCCGGCATCGGCCATCTCCTGGCCAAGCCCTTCGAGTCCGCGAGCAAGTGGATGGGCAAGAGCGGCTCCGCCGGTCGCAAGGCCCGCGGCAAGACGCCCGTCTGAGCACCGCGGCCCGCCGAGCCCTCGTCGCGGCGGCTCTCGCCGCGACCGTATCCACGGCGCCCGCCGCGGCAGCGACCTGGACGCCGGACGTCGCGGCCGCTCGCGCGTATGCCGCGCCGCGGCCCGGCACCGCGAGCTTCGCCGTCCGCGCGCACGGGCGCCTCTACGGCCACCGCACGCAGCGCGGCGTCCCGGCGGTCAGCACCGTCAAGGCGATGCTGCTCGTCGCCTACCTCAAGCGCGCGAAGGACCGGCCGCTCGTGGCCGAGGACCGCCGCCTGCTCGCGCCGATGGTCCGCCGCAGCGACGACGACGCTGCCAACCGCGTCTTCGTCGCCGTCGGCACCCGCGGCCTCGCGAGGCTCGGCGTCCCGGGCTTCCGCGCGCACCCGACGATCTGGGGCAACAGCACCGTGACCGCGCGCGGCATGTCGCGCTTCATGCTCACGATCGACCGCCGCATGCCCCCGCGCCACCGCGCGTACGGCATGTCGCTGCTGCGGACGATCGTCCCGCGCCAGCGCTGGGGGATCGGCCGCGTGAGGCTCCCACGCGGCTGGCACCTGTACTTCAAGAGCGGCTGGGGCTCGGGCAGCGGCGCAGCCGACCACCAGGTCGCGCTGCTGACCGACGGCGAGCGCCGGATCTCGGTGGCGGTCATGACGAGCGGCAACGGCTCACATGCCGCGGGGAAAGCCACGCTGCGAGGGATCGCCAGGCGCCTGCTTCGCGGCCTGCCGCCCGCTCGCGGATAAGTTCGCGGCGTGCCCGTCGCACTCTCACCCGGCTGGGAGGCCGCCGCTCCCTACGCGATCGGCCTGCTCTTCCTCGGCCTCGCCACGTTCGTCGCGATCGGCGCGCTCTCGCACGAGGAGGAGCGCGCGTGGTCGGCGACGATCATCTACCTCGTCCTCGGCGCGATCGCCGCGATCGGGCTGAACCTCCTCGACCTGCGCCAGCTCGACCCGTTCACCGACGTGGTCCTCATCCAGCGGGTCACCGAGCTCGCCCTGATCGTCGCGATCTTCGCGGCCGGCCTCGCCGTCGAGCGGGAGATCAACCGCCGCAAGTGGCAATCGGTGGCGGTCCTCCTGCTGGTCGTGATGCCGGCGACGATCGGGCTGGTCGCGCTGTTCGCGACGCAGGCGATGGGCCTGTCGCTCGGCGCCGCGATCCTGCTCGGCGCCATCCTCGCGCCCACCGACCCGGTGCTCGCCGGCGACGTCGGGCTCGGTGCGCCGGGCGAGAACGAGGACTCGGTCGAGCCGCGCTTCAGCCTCCACACCGAGGCGGGGATCAACGACGGTCTGGCCGCGCCGTTCCTGCTGCTCGGCATGTTCATCGCGAAGGAGGGCGGCACCGGCTTCGTCGGCGAGTGGCTGGCGTTCGACGTGCTCTACGCCCTGGCGGTCGCGGTCGTCATCGGCGCGATCATGGGCACCGGCATCGCGGCCGTCATGGTGCGCCTGCGCGAGCGGCGCCTGCTCGACCACGAGTTCGACCAGTTCGCCGCCGTCGCCGCGGTGTTCGTCGTCTACGGCCTGACCGAGGTCGCGGGCGCCTACGGGTTCGTCGCCGTGTTCGTCGCGGGGTTCGCGTTCCGCCGCTACGAGTTCGGGCACGAGGTCAACAAGCGCGTCCACGACGGCGCCGAGGACTACGGCAAGCTGCTGGAGCTGCTGGTGATCCTCGGCCTCGGCTCGATGATCAGCCTCGACCGCCTCGGCGAGCCCGGCCTCGCCGGCGGGCTGCTCGCGCCGCTGCTGCTGTTCGTCATCCGCCCGGGGCTCGTCTTCCCGCTCTCGGACCGCAAGCTCATGAACGCGCGCGAGCGCCTGTTCCTCGGCTGGTTCGGCGTCCGCGGCGTCGCGGCGCTCTTCTACGCCGCGGTGGTCGTCCACGAGGAGGTCCTCAGCCGCGAGGAGGCGACCACCGTCTTCTGGACGGCGGCCGTCGTCGTCATGGTCAGCCTCGTGCTGCACGGCGTCAGTGCGACGCCGCTCACGAACCGCTGGGTCGACGACGACTAGCGCCTCAGGCGTGCGTCTGCGCGCGATCCTTCGCTGTCACCGTCGTCACCTTCACGCCGAGCCCGGCGACCTTGTGCGGCAGGTCGAGGTGCAGCCAGCGCGACACGCGCGACGGGAGCATCGAGAGGATCACCTCGTCGTAGCCGTCGGCGTTGATCGCGTCGGCGATCGCCTCGATCGGCGCCGACGATCCCACCTTCCCCTCGACGTGCGTTCCCGCCGCCTCCTCGAGCAGCGGCAGCGCGAGCGCGAGCACCTGCTCGCCCTCGTCGAGGCCGTGATCCTCCGACGCGGCGGCGAGCTTGTCGAGCCCGTGCGTCGGCTTGGGGACGAGCAGGGTGAACGTCGCGTCGCCGCTCGCGGCGCGCTCCCGGACGGCGTCCAGGAGGGCAGGGGTCGCCGCGGTCTTGTGCGCGACGACCAGAACTCGTGCGGATTGGCTCATGGCGCTCTGACGCTACTCCGCGAGCCCGGTCCGCGCAACGACTTCTCTAGAGAGTGCGGGTGTTGCTCACCGTGCAGCTGTGGGCGGTCGTCGCCTCGACGATCGCGCAGACGTCGCCGACGCTCTTCGGCGGCAACAGGTGGCAGATCGTGTTCTTGATGTAGTCGCAGGTGTCGGTCGACGGCGGACCGGACGCAGCACCGGCGGAGGCGGGCAGTGCGATGGTGGAGGCGACGGCGGCGGTCGCGATCAGGAGCTTGCGCATGGTCACGTGAACGCGACCGCGTGACAGAACTTGCGGCTCGGCGGTACGAGGAACGGACGAGGCCATTCGCCCGCGACGTTGAGTGGGCGGAGCCGGACTCGAACCGGCGACCCTCACGTTGTAAGCGTGATGCTCTAACCAGCTGAGCTACCCGCCCCTCGCCGTTCAGCGTAGTTCGCGTGCGACGATCCGCGCATGGATCTGGGACTTCGCGGGCGCGTCGCGCTCGTCACCGGCGGCTCTCGCGGCATCGGGCGGGCGATCGCCGACGAGCTCGCGACGGAGGGCGCTTCGGTCGCCGTCTCGTCGCGTGACCCCTTCGCGACTGCCGAGGCGCTCGGGGTGCTCGGCGTCGCGTGGGACTCCGGCGACCTCGACGCGGTGCCGGGGCTCGTCGCCGAGGTGGAGGGCGCGCTCGGCCCGATCGACATCCTCGTCGTGAACACCGGTGGCCCGCCCGGCGGGCCCGACGCCCTCGGCTTCGAGCGCGAGGAGTGGGAGGCCGCCTACCGCTCGCTCGTGCTCGCGCCGATGGCGCTGGCTCAGGCGATCGTGCCCGGCATGCGGTCGCGCGGCTGGGGCCGCGTGCTCAACGTCGTCTCCACGTCGGTGCGCGAGCCGATCCCCACGCTCATGCTCTCCAACAGCCATCGCGCGGCGACGCTCGCGGCGTGGAAGACGCTCTCCTCGCAGGTCGCGGGCGACGGCGTGACCGTCAACAGCGTGCTGCCGGGACGCATCGCGACCGAGCGGATCACGCGCCTGTACGGCGGCTCGATGGCGGAGGCCCAGCGGGTGGCGGCCGAGGAGGTGCCGGCGGGGCGGCTCGGCGAGCCGGAGGAGATGGCCGCGGCGGCCGCGTTCCTGTGCTCCGCCCGGGCGGCCTACGTCACCGGCGTCGCGCTGCTCGTCGACGGCGGCCTGACAAGATCGGTCTGATGTCAGACCTCACCTGTCCCAAGTGCCAGTCCCCGATGCGCTCCTACGAGCGCAACGGCGTGACCCTCGACCAGTGCACCGGGTGCCGAGGGCTCTTCCTCGACCGCGGGGAGCTCGAGAGGCTCGTCGACGCCGAGGGGAGCTTCTACCAGCAGGCCGCCGAGCGCGAGCGGCCCCGCGAGCCCGAGCGCCAGCGCGAGTCCGGCTACCGCGAGCCGACGCTGAAGGACTTCTTCTCGAGCACCGGCAGCCACGGCCACCACGGCGGCGGTCACCACAAGAAGAAGCGCAAGTCGTTCCTGGAGGAGATGTTCGACTAGCGCGGCCTAGACTCGGTTGGACACCTGCCCCCATGGTGTAGCGGTTAGCACGGCGCCCTTTCACGGCGTTAGCACGGGTTCGATCCCCGTTGGGGGTACTTCGCGAGATGTCGCGCCCCTGTAGCTCAGTTGGTAGAGCAGCGGACTTTTAATCCGAAGCGCGCAGGTTCGAGCCCTGCCGGGGGCACTTGCAGGCGCAGCTGATCGAGGCGTTCCGCCGGGCGCGGCGGGACGAGGGGCTCGTCGTGCTGGAGGGCTTCCATGCGGTCAAGCACGCCGTGCGGTTCGGGGCGGAGCTCGTGCGGGTGGTCGCGCGGGAGGACGCCGACCTCGATGCGCTCAGCGCGCGGCTCGCGCCGGACGTCGTGCTCGACGCCGACCGGGTCGACGGCGACGGTTTCGCCCGGCTCGTGCCGGTGCCACCCCGGACCGGCGTCGTCGCGTTGGCCCGCCGGCCGGCGCAGGCCGTGCCGGCGGTGCGGTCCTCGCCCGCCGTCCTGCTCGAGGACCCGCGCGACCTGTCGAACGTCGGCGCGTGCGTCCGGGTGGCGGCGGCCGCCGGCGCGTCGGCGGTGCTGACCACCGGCGCGAAGGACCCGTGGTCGCCCGAGGCGCTGCGCGGCTCGGCCGGGCTGCACTTCGCGCTGCCGGTGGTGCGGCTCGACGACATCGACGCGCGGCCGCTCCTCGCTCTCGATCCCGAGGGCGAACCGCCCAGCGCGATCCCCGACGACGCGATCCTCGCGTTCGGGACCGAGCGCGACGGCCTCAGTGACGCGCTGCTCGCCCGCGCCGACGCGCGCATCGCGCTGCCGATGCGCGACGGCGTCTCGAGCCTCAACCTCGCGACCGCGGTCAGCGCGGTGCTCTACGCGTGGCGGCTGGCCTAGCGCGCGCCGGCGACGCGGCGGGGCTTGCTCGACTTCGTCTTGTCGAGCTCTGAGAGCAGGTGCTCGATCGACTTCTCGAGCTGCTCGATCGTCGCCTTCTCCACCGTCCGCACGCCGGCCTTGCGGTTCAGCCACGCGTTGATCTCGTTGAACGAGCGGCCGTCGATGCGGCGCAGCGTCGCGACGAGCTCGTGCCGGCGGGCGCGTAGCGCGGCGCGCTGCTCGAACGCGCTCATCGGCGGCTCCTTTTCGGCCTGCTGGACCGCACTGGGGAACGCGGCCGGCATCGGCGCGGGCGCCGGTGAGTCCCCCGGCATGGCGAACAGGCCCATCTGCGGCGCGACGTCGGCCGCGAGCGGGACGAACGCGGCCTCCGACGGCTCGGTCTCGACCTTGTTGGCCCGCTCGAGCGCCTCGTCGTCGAGTAGCTCGTCGCCGCCCGCGCTCTCCTTGGGGAACAGGATGTGCCGCAGCTCGGTGTCGATCTCCGACGCGAGGCCGCGCAGCAGCTTGTCCGCGGGGAGGAACACGTGGCTGATCTCCGCCGACGGCCGCGACGACATGACCCGCACGAACCGGCCGACGATCTGCCGGAAGATCAGCGGCGTCTTGGCGACCGTCGCGTAGACGCCGACGCGCAGGCGCGGGATGTCGACGCCCTCGGAGACCATGTTGACCGCGACGATCCAAGGCTCCTTCGAGCGCCGGAACGCGTCGAGCTTCTTGTGCGCGCTGGCCTCGGTGTGCAGGACGACGGTCGGCGACACGCCGGTGATCTCGCGCAGCGCCTTGGCGACCTGGCGCGCGTGCGTCGAGTCGGCGGTGACGACGAGGCCGCCGGCGTCCTTGTGCCCGGACTCGCGGACCTCGAGCAGCCGGGCGTGCGCGGCGCGCAGGATCCGCGGCAGGCCGTCGGGCAGCTCCGTCGAGATCGCGGTCCGGTAGCGGCGGCCCGCCTCGCGCGTCGTGAGCACCTCGTCGAACGAGGTCTCGATGACGTCGTCGCCAGACTGCCACTGGAGCGTCCCGTCGTACGGCACGAAGTTCACGCGGCGGCACACGCCGTCGCGGACGGCGTCGGCGTACGTGTAGGAGACGTCGGGGACCGCGACGCCACCGTCGTAGCGGACGCCCGGGATCGGCGTCTGGTCCGAGCGGAACGGCGTGCCCGACAGCAGGAGCCAGCGCCGCGCGGGCGTGAACGCCTTGCGGAACCCCTCGCCCCACGCGAGGTCGTCGCCGAGGTGGTGCGCCTCGTCGGCGATGACGAGCGTGCCCGGCGAGCAGGTCTTCGCGTACTCGGCCGGGCTCGACGACACGCGCGCGTAGGTGATCGCGACGCCCTGGAAGTCGCCGGGCGGGCGCAGCGTCGGCGCGTCGGGCAGCAGGTGCAGGCCCATGCGGGCGGCGGCGCGGGCCCACTGGCGGGTCAACGGGGACGTCGGGCACAGCACCGCGACGCGCCGCGCGCGACCGGCCTTGATCTCCTGCGCGGCGAAGACGAGGGCCGGGTGGGTCTTGCCGGCGCCGGGCGCGGCGGAGATCAGGAAGGGCCCCTCCGTCCACGACGCCATGGCGTCGAGAGCCTGCTTCTGCCAGGCACGAAGGTTGTCGTGGGTGGGCGACACGGAGCGGGCAGTCTGCGACACCAACCGGACGGAGAACACGGATTCCCGCAAGGAGCGGCGAACGTCCGTGCGTGGGTGCCATGGCCCCCACTCACGGACGTTCGGCGAGCTAGTGGCGGAAGTGGCGCTTGCGCGTGAAGACCATCGTCGCGCCGGCCTTCTCGGCGGCCGCGATGACCTCCTCGTCGCGCACCGAGCCGCCCGGCTGGATGATCGCGGTGACCCCGGCCTCGATGGCGAGCTCGGGGCCGTCGGAGAACGGGAAGAACGCGTCCGACGCCATCGCGGCGCCCGTCAGCGTCTCCTCGGTCCCCTTCTCGAGCGCGATGCGCACCGAGTCGACGCGGCTCATCTGCCCGGCGCCGATGCCGCTCGTCGACAGGTCCTTCGTGAGCACGATGGCGTTGGACTTCACGTGCTTGCAGACCTTCCAGGCGAAGAGCAGCTCGCCCCATTCCTGCTCGGTCGGCTGGCGCTCGGTGACGACCTCCATCTCGTCGCGCGAGACGAGGTCCATGTCGCTGTCCTGCACGAGCAGCCCGCCGAGCACCTGCGTCTCGGCCCGGTCGCCGGCCAGCGGGACGCGCCGCTCGTTGTCCTCGAGGATCCGGGTGTTCTTCTTCTGCGTGAGGATCTCGAGCGCCGCGTCGTCGTACGCGGGCGCGAACAGGACCTCGATGAACTGCTC
>CADCVT010000449.1 GCA_902806215.1 uncultured Solirubrobacteraceae bacterium
CCCCGTGTACGCCAAGGCGCGGTACGCCGACGACCTCTCCGAGCGCGAGGCCGTCAAGCGCGTCGCCAAGGGCCGCAACGCGGCGCTGCCGGTCGACTCCTCCCCCACGCGCCGCGGCATCAACGTCTACGCCAAGCCCGGCAGCCCCGTCGTCGCGGTGCAGGACGGCAAGATCGTCAAGATCGGCCAGACGAAGCGGCTCGGCCGGTTCGTCCAGCTGCGCGACGTCTACGGCAACACGTACACGTACGCGCACCTCGGCGCGCTCGCCAAGCGCCACCCGGTACCGAAGGCGTCCGCCGCGCCGGCCCTCGCGATCGAGGAGCCGCCGAAGGACCCCAAGCCCAAGCAGGCCGCGAGCGCCGGAAAGCAGGGTCCGCGCAAGGCGGTCTCGACGTCGACCCCGTCGCGCGTCTCGCGGGCGATGCTCGAGGGCAAGGAGCGCACGTTCGCGCACCCGCGTCGCCCGGAGGCGTGGAAGGCCGGCGGCCGCGACCAGGTGCTCCAGGTCGCGACCGCCGCGGACCTGAAGCTGCTCGACCTGCCCGCCGACCAGATCGACATGCGGCGCCTGCGCGTCGGCTCGAAGGTCATCGGCGGCACGGTCCTCGGCCGCGTCGGGCGCACGTCGCAGCTCGTCGCCCCGCACGTGCTGTTCGAGATCCGGCCTGCCGGCCGCGGCGCGCCGCGGATCGATCCGAAGCCGATCCTCGACGGCTGGAAGCTCCTCGAGTCGACCGCCGTCTACCGCGCCAAGGGGAAGAACCCGTTCTTCGGGCGCGACGCCAAGGCGCCGTCGATCGGCCAGATCCTGCTCATGAGCAAGGGCGAGCTCGAGCAGCGCGTCCTGCGCAACCCCCGCATCGAGATCTACGGCGGCGGCCGCCAGGACGTCCGCGGCTCGCGGATCGACCGCCGCGTGCTCGCCACGCTCGAGTTCCTCGCCGCGTCGGGCCTGCGCCCCACGGTGACCTCGCTCGAGTCCGGCCACTCGCTGTTCACCGCGTCGGGCAACGTCTCGCACCACGCGTCGGGCAACGCGTTCGACATCGCGAAGATCAACGGCATCCCGATCATCGGCCACCAGGGCAAGGGCTCGATCACCGACGTCGCCGTGCGCCGGTTGCTCACGCTCCAGGGCACGATGCAGCCGTCGCAGATCATCTCCCTCATGAAGTACGAGGGGCACTCGAACACGTACGCGATGGGCGACCACCACGACCACATCCACGTCGGGTTCACGCCGATGTACGGGACGAACTCGAAGGCCGGGCGCCAGCTCAACACCGTGCTGCGTCCCGGTCAGTGGATCAAGCTGATCGACCGCCTCGGCGAGATCGACAACCCGACGGTGCGCCTGAAGCCGTCGAAGGCCGCGATAACCGTCCGGCCGGCCAAGGCCTCCCGCCGCCACCGCGGCGAGTAGGCGGTATCGCCCAAGGGGGCGATACCGACGGGAGAATCGCCCGGGGGGCGATTCTCCCGGCTCAGACGCCGAGGGCGCCTGCGATGGCGTCGAGGGCAGAGATGTGCCGATCCTCGGCCACCGTGAGGCGAAGCCGGAGGCCTTGGACCTCGATGCCGAAGAACGAGCAGCAGCTGCGCTCGACGGCGACGGTCTCCTCCAGGAGCGCGAGGTCGACGCCTTCGTCGAACTGCGCTACCAGGAGGCGGGGCTCGCGCGTAGCGTCGCGCACGTGGTGACCCAGCTCCGCGTAGCGGCGGCCCTGCTCGGCCATCGAGACAGCGTCGAGCGAGCAGACACCTGTGATGGCGAGCGGCAGCTCCTTCATCGCGCCGCCTCCCCCAGGAGGCGCTCGACGACCACGACGTCCTTCCAGACGCCGTCGAGCTTGCCGTGCCGCACGTGGACGCCGACCTGCGCGAAGCCGCACGCCTCGGCGAGCGCGATGCTGGGCTCGTTCGTCGAGAGGAGCTTGCCGATCAGCTTGTAGAGGCCGACGCGCTCGGCCTCCTCGGCCAGCGCGGAGAGCAGCCTCCGGCCGGCGCCCTGCCGCTGCGCAGCCGGGTCGACGTAGATCGTGTACTCGCCGACGCCGTCGTAGACGCACGTGTCGGCGTAGGCGCTCGCGACGGCCCAGCCGACGACGCCGGCCTCTGACGCGGCCACGAGGAGCGGCCCGCGCTCGTCGAACCAGCGGTCGATGTCCTCGACGCTCCGCGGCGTCGTCTGGAACGTCGCGCCGCGCAGGGCGATCCCGGCGTTGTAGATCTCCGCGATCCGCGCGGCGTCGGCTCGCGCCGCCGGCCGGATCGTCAGGCCGCCAGCCACGCCTGCAGGTCGTCGAGGGCCTCCGGCAGCACGTAGTAGTACGCCCACAGCCCCTGTTTCTCGGACTCGACGATCCCCGCGTTGCGGAGCACCTTGAGGTGGTGCGAGACCGTCGGCTGGCTGAGGTCGAACAGCGGCACGAGCTCGCACACGCAGACCTTCCCCGCGTGCTTGCGCAGGACGTCGACGAGCTGGACCCGGACGGGGTCGGCGAGCGCCTTGGCGATCTTCGCCATCTGCTCGGCCTCGCGGCGCTCGACGTCGGGGTAGGCGACCGGCTCGCAGCAGCGCTCGCCGGCCGCGCGCTTGGTCTTGGGGGCGAGCTCGAGGTCGGTGCTCATCGACGCCAGTCTATGTGTTCCACTCACGCTCGTCGATGGATTACCGTCCGCGGGCGATGAGCACGCGCATCGGGATCAACGGCTTCCGCCGCATGGGCCGCCTGGCCCTGCGCGCCGCGTGGGACTGGCCGGAGCTCGACTTCGTGCAGGTCAACGAGCTGCACGGCGACGCGGCGACCGCCGCGCACCTGCTCACCTTCGACTCCGTGCACGGCCGCTGGCCGCACGACGTCCGCGGCGACGGCGACGGCGAGACGCTGACGATCGACGGGACGCCCTTGACGTACAGCGCGCACGCCGAGCCCGGCGCGGTCGACTGGGACGTCGACGTCGTCCTCGCGGGCATCGGCATCGAGCGCGGCTCGACCACGACGCTCCACGACGTCACGAACACGCAGACGATCGTCGACGCGCCGCACAGGGACCTGCGGCGTGCGCGCGCGGCGAGCATGTCGCTCATCCCGACGACGACCGGCTCGACGACCGCGATCGGGCTGATCTTCCCCGAGCTCGAGGGCAAGCTCGACGGCCTCGCGGTGCGCGTCCCGCTGCTCAACGCGTCGCTGACCGACGCGGTGTTCGAGGTCGCCCGCCCGACCACGGTCGAGGAGGTCAACGGGCTGCTGCGCGCCGCAGCGGACGGCCCGCTCGCCGGGATCCTCGGCTACGAGGAGCGCCCGCTCGTCTCGATCGACTACAAGGACGACCCGCGGTCGGGCGTCGTCGACGCGCTGTCGACGATGGTCACCGACGGCACGCAGGTCAAGGTGCTCGCCTGGTACGACAACGAGTGGGCCTACGCGAACCGCCTGGCCGAGCTCGCGAGGACGGTCGCGCTCGCGCTGTGAAGGGCGACCTGCGCAACTACGCGATCGTCACCGGCGCGTACTGGGCCGACACGATCGCCGACGGCGCGAGCCGCATGCTCGTGCTCTTCTTCTTCTACGAGCGCGGCTACACGCCGATCGAGGTCGCGTCGCTGTTCCTGTTCTACGAGGTGTTCGGGATCGTCACGAACCTCGTCGGCGGGTTCCTCGCCGCGCGGCTCGGCCTGAAGGCGACGCTGCTCATGGGCCTCGGCGTGCAGATCGTCGCGCTGGGGATGCTGGCGGCCGCGCCCGACGCATGGCTGGTCGTGCCCTACGTCATGGCCGCGCAAGCGCTGTCGGGGATCGCCAAGGACCTGACCAAGATGAGCTCGAAGAGCGCCGTGAAGCTCGTCGTGGCCGACGACGTGCCGGGCCAGCTCTACCGGTGGGTCGCGGTGCTCACCGGGTCGAAGAACGCGCTCAAGGGCGTCGGGTTCTTCCTCGGCGGCCTGCTGCTGACGGTCATCGGGTTCCGCAGCGCGCTGCTCGTCCTCGCGGTGCTCGTCGCGGCCGCGCTCGCCGCGACGCTCGCGCTCATGCGCGGCGACCTCGGCCGGCCCGACGCCAAGGCGAGGTTCCGCCACATGTTCTCCAACCGCCGCGAGGTCAACGTCCTCGCCGCCGCGCGGATCTTCCTGTTCGCCTCTCGTGATGTCTGGTTCGTGGTCGGCGTCCCGGTGTTCCTGCGCACCGAGCTCGGC
>CADCVT010000450.1 GCA_902806215.1 uncultured Solirubrobacteraceae bacterium
GCGGGCTCGTCCATGAGGATCACGTCGGGCTCGATGGCCAGCGCGCGGGCGATGCACAGGCGCTGCTGCTGCCCGCCGGACATGCCGAAGGCGTTGGTCTTCAGGCGGTCCTTGACCTCGTCCCACAGCGCCGCGCGGACGAGCGCCTTCTCGACGATCTCGTCCATCTCACCCTTCATGCCGAGCACGCGGGGGCCGAACGCGATGTTGTCGTAGATCGACTTGGGGAACGGGTTGGGCTTCTGGAAGACCATGCCGATGCGCTTGCGCACCTGGACCGGGTCGACGCCCTTCGCGTACAGGTCGACGCCGTGGTAGAGCACCTCCCCCTCGACCGACGCCGACGGGATGAGGTCGTTCATCCGGTTCAGGCAGCGGATCAGCGTCGACTTGCCGCAGCCGGACGGCCCGATGAAGGCGGTGATCTCCTTCTCGAACAGGTCGAACGTGACCTCCTCGACGGCGCGGTTGCCTCCGTAGGAGACGCTCACGTCGCGCAGCGAGAACACCACGTTGCGCTCGACCGTCGCGGTCGCGCTGCTGTGCGGAGCCACCTGGATGTCCGGCATGGGCGTCCGCTCGTCTCCCTGGTCTCGCTGTTCGTCGGCCTGCGACACGCGTTCCATTCGTATCACCACTTGCTCTCGTACTTGTTGCGCAGCCAGATGGCGACGCTGTTCATCAGGAGGAGGACCACCATCAGGACGATGATCCCGGCGGCCGCGAGCTCACGGAATGCGGGCTGGGGCCGGGAGATCCACTCGAAGATCTGGAGGGGCACCGCGGTGAACGCGTCGCCCGGCCCGGTCGGCGAGAACGCCACGAAGGAGGCGGCCCCGATGACGATGAGCGGCGCGGTCTCGCCGATCGCCCGCGACAGGGCGAGGATGACGCCGGTCGCCATGCCGGGGATCGACGCGGGCAGGACCTGCTTCCAGATCGTCTGCCACTGCGTCGCGCCGAGCGCGAGCGCGCCCTCGCGGATCGACGGCGGCACCGCGCGGATCGCCTCGCGGCCGGCGATGACGACGACCGGGAGGACGAGCAGCCCGAGGGTGAGCGCGCCGGCGGCCACGACGGGGCCGAGCGACAGCGGGCCGCGGACGATGAACGCCAGGCCGAGGATGCCGTAGACGACCGACGGCACCGCCGCGAGGTTCTGGATGTTGACCTCGATCAGCTTGTTCCACCACTTGGTCTTGTCGGCGTACTCCTCGAGGTAGACGGCCGTCGCGACGCCCACCGGCACGATGAAGAGGATGCACAGGCCCATGAGCCACAGCGTCCCCGTGAGCGCGGGCCACAGGCCGGCGATCTCCGCGTTGAACGAGGGCGGGCGCTGGAGGAAGTCCACGCTCAGCGCCTTCGACCCGTCGGTGAACGTGTCGATGAGGAGCGTGAGCAGGAGCGCCCCGCTCAGCAGGATGCAGCCGAGCAGCAGCGCCTCGAAGATCCCGCCGCGGGCGCGGTCGGCACCGCGCGTGGTCCCGATCGGCCGCGGTGCGCTGGCGGCGACTTCGGTGGTCGATGCGCTCATTCGTAGACCTGCCGGTACTTGCGGACGAAGCGGATCGAGATGGAGTTCAGGATGAAGGTCATGACGAAGAGCGTGGTGCCGACGGCGAAGATCGTCTTGTAGGCGGTCGACCCCGTCGCGATGTCGCCCTTGGCGGTGGCGGCGATGAACGTGGTCATCGTCTCGACCGACTCGGTCGGGTTGATGGTCAGGTTCGGGACCTGGCCGGCCGCGATGAGGACGATCATCGTCTCGCCGATGGCGCGCGACGTGCCGAGCACGATCGCGGCGACGATGCCCGAGAGCGCCGCGGGGAACACGACGCGCGTCGAGACCTGGAGCTTCGTCCCGCCGAGGCCGAACGCGCCCTCGCGTAGTGAGGCCGGCACCGCCGACATCGCGTCCTCGGAGACCGACGCGACCGTCGGGACGATCATGAAGCCCATGATGATCCCGGCGCTCAGGGCGTTGAAGATCTGCACGTCGTTGCCGAACAGCGGCCGGATGACCTCGGGCGTGAAGAAGACGAGCGCGAAGAATCCGAAGACGATCGTCGGCACCCCGGCCAGCAGCTCGAGGATCGGCTTGACCGTCTTGCGCACCCGCGGCGTCGCGTACTCGGCGAGGTAGATCGCCGAGCCGAGACCGAGCGGGATGGCCACCGCCATCGCGATGGCCGTGATGAGCAGCGTGCCGGTGATGAGCGGCACCACCCCGAACTGCGGGTCGGAGAACAGCGGGGACCAGTCGGTCCC
Organism: uncultured Solirubrobacteraceae bacterium; assembly: GCA_902806215.1. Lineage (GTDB taxonomy): Bacteria > Actinomycetota > Thermoleophilia > Solirubrobacterales > Solirubrobacteraceae > CADCVT01. The sequence goes on from CADCVT010000450.1 coordinate 2,272, forward strand.
GAAGATGAAGTCGGCCCAGGCGACGTCCGCGAAGAACTCGATCGTGCCCTCGGCGAGTGAGAAGACGATCCCGAACGTCGTCAGGACGGACACGATCGCGGCGGCGAAGAGGAGGCCCTTGATGACCTCCTCCCCGCGCCGCCGACGGCTGGCGCCGAGGACGCTCTCGATGTCGGCGCCGGCCGCCATCGGGTTCCTAGGCCCCGCTCTCGAGGGTGCCGAGGGCCTCGGTGGACTTCGTGGCCTGCTCCTCGGTCATCGGGACGATCTGCGCCGCCTCGGCGATCTGCTGCTGGTTCTGCAGGACGTAGTCCATGAACGCCTTGACCTCGGGCTTGGCGATGGCCTTCGCCGAGGGGTACATGAACAGCGGGCGGGCCAGCGGCTTGTACGAGCCGTCCTGGATCGACTCCTTGCTCGGCTTGATGCAGCCGTCGCCGGCGTCGACGCCGATCAGGTTCAGCTTGTCCTGGTTCTGCTCGTAGTAGGAGAAGCCGAAGTAGCCCAGGCCGCCCTCGTCACCCTCGACGCCCTGGACGAGCGTGTTGTCGTCCTCAGACGGCTGGTAGTCCTTGCGCGTCTTGCCCTCTTCGCCGTTGATCTCGTCGGTGAAGAAGTCGAACGTGCCGGAGTCCGTGCCCGGGCCGAACAGGCTGACCTTCTGCTTGGGCAGCTTCGCGTCGATCTCGCTGTAGTCCTTGACCTTGCCGGTCGCCCACAGCTCCTTGAGCTGGTCGGTGGTCATGCAGTCGATCTCGAGGGCCTTGTTCGAGACGACGGCGATGCCGTCGTTGGCGACCTGGAGCTCCTCGAACTCGACGCCGCCCTTCTCGCACAGCGGGACCTCCTCGTCGTCCTTGATCGGACGAGAGGCGTCGGAGATGTCGGTCTCGCCGGCGCAGAACTTCTCGAAGCCGCCGCCGGTGCCGGACTGGCCGACGGAGATCTTCACGCCCGAGTTCTCGGACATGAACTGCTCGGCCGCGGCCTGGGCGAAGGGGTAGACCGTCGAGGAGCCGTCGATGCGGATCGAGCCGCTGAGGTTCTCCTTCGGCTGGCTCGCCTCGGTCTGGGCGCCGGTGTCGCCGCTGTTGCTGGTCTCCTCGACGCCGTCGTCACCGCATGCCGCGACGCCCAGGCTCAGGGCGCTGCAGGCAGCGAGGACGGTGAGAGATCGTGTGAATGACATGCAGCGAGGGTCCTTCCGCGTCGGTGACATCTTGTTACGGCCTGGTGGCCTGGTTGTGAAAGGCATGTGAAAGCTCGGCGCCGTAGCGGTAGCCGAACCCCACGTGCGTGTGGATGAAGCGTGCGTGCGGCACGGCCGTCTCGAGCTTCACGCGAAGCTTGTGGACGTAGACGTCGATCGACCGGTCCCCGGCTCGCAGGGGCTGGCCCCACACGATCCGGTACAGGTCCTCCCTGCGTACGACGCGGTTCTCGCGCTTCGCCATGGCAGCGAGGAGGTCGATCTCACGGGCCGACAGCGGGATGACGACGTCCCCCGCGATGGCCATGCCTTCGTCCGGCCGGATCTCCAACTCGGGCACGTGCTCCATGCCGCGCCACTTTGCTCCCGCGGCGCCCGGTCGCTGTTGCGAGATCGTGAAACGCCTGTGAAAGAGCCGTGAACACCCGGTGAGCGAGCCGATGGCGGGCTACGTTCGCGCGGTGGGACTCTTCCGGAAGGAGATCGACACGCAGGTCCTCGACCTGTTCGAGGAGAGCGGGCGCAACATCCAGCGCTCGGCCCTGCTCCTGCGCGATCTGCTCGCAGAGTACCCCGAGCGCGCCGACCTGGCGCGCGAGCTCTACCTGTGCGAGCAGGAGGGAGACCGGATCACGCACGACGTCATCCACCGGCTCAGCCGGCGCAACGGGCTGCGCCCGCCGTTCGACGCCTCCGACGGCTACGCGCTGGCGACCGCGCTCGACGACGTCATCGACCTCGCCGAGCAGACGGGCGACTGGCTCGGCCTGCACGCGGTCGAGGCGCCGATGGAGCAGTCGGTGCAGCTCGCGCAGGTCCTCGTCAACGCCACCGAGCACCTCGCGGGCGCGCTGCGCAGCCTGCGCACCGGCGCGGACATGAGCAGCGACCTCGTCGACATCCACCGGCTGGAGAACGAGGGCGACCGGCTGCACCGCGACGCGGTCGCGTCGCTCTTCGCCGACGGGATCGACCCGATGGTCGTGATCCGCTGGAAGGACATCTTCGAGAGCCTCGAAGGCGCCGTCGACGCGTGCGAGACCGTGGCGCACATCCTCGAGGGGATCGCGCTCAAGCAGGACCGATGACCGCGCCACCGCCGCCGGTCATCTCCGACCTCGAGCTGACGTGCCGCGCGTACGCGTACGGGCTCGAGCTCCACGAAGGACAGCTGCGCGACTCCGACGCGGCGCCGTTCATCCTGCACCCGCTCGAGGTCGCCGTCCTGCTGCGCAACCGCGGCTACGACGACGACGTCGTCGCCGCCGGGATCCTCCACGACGCCGTCGAGGACACCGACGCGACGCCCGCGGAGATCGAGGAGCGGTTCGGCCCGCGGGTCGCGCGGCTCGTCTCGGTCCTTAGCGACGACCCCGGCATCGAGGGCTACGTCGAGCGCAAGGGCGCACTGCGCGACGCCGTGTCCGCGGCCGGCGAGGACGCACGGGCGATCTACGCGGCCGACAAGGTCACCAAGGCGCGCGAGCTGCGGGCGACGCTCGCCCGCGAGCCGCACCGCGCGCACGACGAGGCGATCGTCCGGCGCCTCGATCACTACGAGGCGAGCGCGGCGATGCTCGAGGCGCGCGACCCAGATTCACCCCTCGTGCGCCAGCTGGGCTTCGAGCTGTGGGCGCTGCGGCACCTGCCGCCGGAGCGCCCTTCGGCCACCTGAGAACCCGCGCGCACGCGAGGGGCGTGGGCCTTCGCGCCCAGAACTTGCCGGGCGGGGGTGCGGCATGAGAGGGTCCCGTCCGCACCGTGCACTCCGCCCAAGCCGTACCCTGTCGCTGATGCGTCCCCGCACCGCCCTCGCGCTCGGCCTCGCCGGGCTCGCGACCTCAGGTCTCGGGGCGGTTCTCCCTGCAGACGCCAAGGTCCGCACGTTCGAGCTGACGATGGCCGACGGGCGCGTCGTGCTGGTCAGCGTGGACGTGTCGCCGGACGCCGACCCGTGGACGATCTCCTACCCCGGCGTCGACTTCCAGCAGGTCGTCGGCATCGCCGAGACCGACACCCCGGCGGCCGTCGCGCCGCCCACCGTGCCGACCGTCGCCGGCGAGATCCCGCCCGGCGACCCGAGCGCGCCGCCGGCCGACCCGAACGCTCCCGCCCCGGACCCGACCACGGTGCCGCCGGCGTCCTCGGACCCGAACGCCGCCGCCCCGTCCGAGCCGAAGGTCGACGAAGAGGGCGGTCGCAAGCAGCGCACGACCGGCAAGCGCACCCGCAAGGACCCCGACGCCTCGAACGACACCGTCGACCCGGCCGCGCCGCCGCGGCCCGAGCCGCGCCGCTCGGTCCAGCCCGGCGAGGCCGGCCTGCCGACGATCGCCGACCCGACGATGTCGCTGGCGACGCCCGGCGCCGCGCCGATCGGCGTCCCGAACTTCTTCATCGACAAGTTCCGCATCCCGCCGTTCCTGCTGTCGCTCTACCAGGCGGCCGGCGTCGAGTACGGCATCCGCTGGGAGGTCCTGGCGGCGATCAACGAGATCGAGACCGACTACGGGCGCAACCTCAACGTGTCCTCCGCGGGCGCGCTCGGGTGGATGCAGTTCATGCCCGCGACGTGGAAGGCGTACGGCGTCGACGCCAACGGCGACGGCCGCAAGGACCCGTACAACCCGGTCGACGCGATCTTCGCCGCGGCCCGGTACCTCAAGGCCGCCGGCGCGGACGAAGACCTGTCGAAGGCGATCTTCGCCTACAACCACGCCGACTGGTACGTCGACTCGGTGCTCATGCGGGCCCGGCTCATCGGCGGCCTGCCGAGCAACCTCGTCGGCTCGCTCACCGGGCTGACCCAGGGCATCTTCCCCGTCGCCGCCCGCGCGCGGTACGCGGACGACCTCGACGAGGAGGAGGGCCGCAAGCGGGTCGCCAAGGGCCGCAACGCGTCGCTGCCCGTCGACTCATCCCCCACCCGCCGCGGCATCAACGTCTACGCGAAGC
>CADCVT010000451.1 GCA_902806215.1 uncultured Solirubrobacteraceae bacterium
CAAGCGGCCCCGCCGCCCCGAGCACGACCGAGAGGACCGGACCCGCGACGAGCCAGCCCGCCGCGCACAGCGTCAGCACCGCGACGAGCGCGAGCCGCCGCCGCTCACGTGCCGTGGGCTCGCGCGCCGCACGCAGCGGCGAGAGCCATCGCACAAGGAAGCGTGCGGTCGAGCGCTCGTCGAGCGCAGACACGAGCTCCCAGGCACCGGCGACGGCAAGAGCACCGGCCGCGCCGGCCATGAGCATCGCACTCGTCACGGCACGAGCCTCGAGTCCCGCGGGACGCGCCAGCGTGGTCGGCCGTCACGGATCGCGTAGACCTCGCGGGCTCCTTCGCTCGAGCAGACCTCGTAGACCGAGAGCACGCGGCGGGAGCCGTCGGCGCACCGAGCCTGGTGGACGATGAGGTCGATCGCGCCGTGGACCATGTCGCGCACCGCCTCGTGCGGCAGACCGAGCCCGGCCATGAGCGCCAACGTCTCGACGCGCCGCAGCGCCTCGACGGCCGAGCCCGCGTGGACGGTCGAGAGCGACCCGTCGTGGCCGGTCGACATCGCTCCGAGCATGTCGAGCGCCTCCGCCCCGCGGACCTCGCCGACGACGATCCGGTCCGGGCGCATGCGCAGCGCGTTGCGGACGAGCTGGCGGATCGTGACCTCACCGCGACCCTCCAGCGACGGCGGCCTTGCCTCGAGCCGCACCACGTGCGGCTGCTGCAGGCGAAGCTCGGCGGCGTCCTCGATCGTCACGATCCGCTCGTCGGCCCCGATGAACGCCGAGAGCGCGTTGAGCGTCGTCGTCTTCCCCGAGCCGGTCCCGCCGCTGACGAGCACGTTCATCCGGTGGGCCACGGCGGCCGCCAGCACGTCGTGCAGCGCTCGATCCCACGAGCCGCCGGCGACGAGCTCGTCGGGCGAGAGCCCGCGACGACGAAACCGCCGGATCGTCAGCGACGGCCCGTCGAGCGCCAGCGGCGGGATCACGACGTTGACGCGCGAGCCGTCCGGCAACCTCGCATCACAGAGCGGCTCGGCCTCGTCGACGCGCCGCCCCAGCGGAGCGAGGATCCGCTCGATCGCGTGGCGCAGCTCGGCCTCGGAGGCGAACGCGACGTCGGTCGCCGACACCCGGCCGGCGCGCTCGACCCAGACGCGTCCGGCGCCGCTCACCATGACCTCGTCGACGGCCGGGTCGGCGAGGAGCGGCTCGAGCGGTCCCAGGCCGAAGGACCGCTCCGCCACCCGGCGCACGAGCTCGTCGCGCGACGCCGCATCGAGCATCCCCGCCTCACGGGCGACGAGCGCGCGGATCCGCGGCAGCGCATCCGACGAGCCGTCGACCGCAGCGTCGTCGAGCAGCCGCGACCGCAGCGACGAGGCGAGAGCGTCCAACGGGTCCATGCAACGCACGAGGGGCGAGACCTCTCGGTCTCGCCCCTCGGCACGTCTCAGATGTCGCTGCGGATCATCAGCAGTTCGGCGGCCGGCCGAAGTCGCACCGTGGCAGCGGGTGCTGCGGCGGGAGCCGCTGCTCCGACACGGGCATGCCGGTCCAGTACTCGCCCGGGTAGTACCCCGGGTTGCCGTACAGCGGCCAGCGCGGCTTCGGTGCGTCGTCCTCCGGGCGAACGAAGGGCGTCCACACCGCCCCGCTCGTGGGAATGCTGAGCGGGCAGGTCCGCGAATAGATCGAGGGAAGGCACGGGTTGAACTCGTCGACCCACAGCCCTGAGCTCGGAGAGCCCTCGCCGTTGCCTTCCTTGTCGACGTTCCGGAAGCCGCGATAGAGCTCTTCGATGTTCCAGAAGTCGTCGTGATCCTGATCGTCTTTGGCGTCGATGATGCCGTCGCCGTCGCTGTCCGGGTCGAGCCAGTCGGTGCCCGCGTACTCGATCCGGAAGGGGACCTCCTTGAAGAGGTCGACCCAGAGGCCGGGACCATCGTGCTCGAGGGTGTTCGACAGCCAGTCGCCGTCCTCGTCGCGCTCGGCGTCGTTGAGGCACCCGACGTCGGGATCGCCGCTGTCCAGCGAGTACACGCGGTACGCGGGCACGTCGTACTGGGCCTCGCCGAGCGGCGGCGGAACGCGCATGCCGCGGCAGGTCGTGGAGTGGCCGTCGTCGATGCTCGCCTGCAGTCCGTCGCTGTACCAGAGGGGGATCGACAGGTCGCGGACGTTCCCGACCTTGCGCTTCCATGCCTCGTGCTCCGCCCCGGCGGCGAGCAGGTCGCCGTCGAAGTCGGTGCCGCTGTCGCCGCCGTACAGCGGGTTCGTGTACGGCCGCTTGATCGGGTACTTCGGGGCGATCGCGCTGCACGGGACCGGGTACGGCATCTCCGGGCACGAGTGGCGGTTGAGGTCGTAGGCCGACTTGTACTCCCAGCCGTCCTCCATCCCATCGCCGTCGGTGTCGACGTTGCACGGATCGGTCTTGATGTTCTTCTCGACCGAGTCGGTCAGTCCGTCCTTGTCGCTGCTGGTGTCAGCCGAGTCGGGCGTCCCGTCGTTGTCGCAGTCGGCAGGCGCCGGCGGAGCAGGCGGCGGCGGGGTCGCGGCCGTGGCCGCGGCGGCCGCAGCGGCGGCGAGCTCGGTCTTCTTGACCTCCTCGGCGATGAGCTTCCGGCCCAGCGGCGCGATCGTCGGCGAGGACTTCAGCGCGGTGTAGCCCTTCGCGAAACGACGCGAGAGCACCCGCAGGCGGAACTTGGTCGGCACCTCGGCGCCGGCCTTCTTGCCGAGCGCGGCGCGGAGCTTCTCCGGCACCGTGAGGGTCAGGGTGGTCTTCGTGGCGGCGTGCGCCTTGACGAAGATGGCCTTCTTGCCGTCACGCTTGAACACCACGGTGTTCTTGTTCTTGCCGGCAGAGAAGTTCTTGCCGGTGAGCTTGAGCGTGTCACCGATCCCGAGGTTCAGCGGCTCGACCTTCGAGACGGATGGATACGGGGCCGGCTTCGCGGCGTCGGCGGCGGCCACGGGCGCACAGGCGGCGGTGGCGGCGAGGGTGAGTGTGAGGAGCAGGCGCCTGGTCATGGGGTCGCTCCCGGGTGTCGGTCGCTCAGCGAGAGTCTTGAGGTGCCATGGGAGGCATCTGGACGTTCAGCCCAGGTCCTCCCCGTAGGCCAGGGCCTCCCGCTGGCGGCCGCGATCGCCCGGTGCGCGGGGCAGCAGGCGCAGCTCGCGGGCGAACGACTGCGCTGCCGCGAGGTACACCGCCTGCCGCAGCGTGACCCGCAGCGAGGCGAGCACGCGACGTTCCTCGGCCGGCGCTGCTTCTAGCACCTCGACGTCCTCGAGC
>CADCVT010000452.1 GCA_902806215.1 uncultured Solirubrobacteraceae bacterium
AGCGCCCGCCCTTGACGTTGAACGAGAAGCGCCCCGGCTTGTAGCCGCGCACGCGCGATTCCTGCGTCTTCGAGAACAGGTCGCGGATCGTGTCGAACAGGCCCGTGTAGGTCGCCGGGTTCGAGCGCGGGGTGCGCCCGATCGGGCCCTGGTCGACCTGGATGATCTTGTCGAGCTGCTCGAGGCCCTTGACGTGCTTGTGCGCGCCCGGCCGATGGCGCGCCCGGTGCAGCTTGTTGGCGACCGCCTTGAACAGCACCTCGTTGACGAGCGTCGACTTGCCCGACCCCGACACGCCCGTGACCGTCGTCAGGACGCCGAGCGGGATCTTGACGTCGACCTTCTTGAGGTTGTGCTGGGTCGCGCCGGTGATCTCGACGTAGCCGTTCGGGATCCGCCGGCGCTCGGGCACCGGGATCGACCGGCGGCCCGACAGGAACTGCGCCGTCGCCGACTTCCTGACCTTCATGACCTGCGCCGGCGTGCCCTCGGCGACGACCTCGCCGCCGTGCTCGCCCGCGCCGGGCCCGAGGTCGACGAGGTAGTCGGCCGCCAGCATCGTCTGCTCGTCGTGCTCGACGACGAGCACCGAGTTGCCGAGGTCGCGCAGCCGCTCGAGCGTGCCGATCAGCTTGGAGTTGTCGCGCTGGTGCAGGCCGATCGACGGCTCGTCGAGGACGTACAGCACACCTACGAGAGCCGACCCGATCTGCGTCGCCAGGCGGATGCGCTGCGCCTCGCCGCCTGACAGCGTCGCCGCCGCGCGGTCCATCGACAGGTACCCGATCCCGACGTCGTCGAGGAAACGAAGCCGCTCCTCGATCTCGCGCAGGATGAGCCGCGCGATCCGCCGCTGCGTGTCGGTGAGCTCGACCTCGTCGAGCCACTTGCGAGAGTTGCGCACCGAGAACGCGGTGAACTCGTGGATGCCGAGGCCGCCGATCTTGACCGCCCGCGACTCGGGCCGCAGCCGCGCGCCCTTGCACGCCGGGCACGGCACCATCGACATGTACTCCTCGATCTTCTCGCGCTGGAGCTCGGACTCCGTCTCCTTGTAGCGGCGCTCGAGGTTGTTGACGATCCCCTCGAACTGCGTCGCGTACGAGCGCCGGCGGCCGTACCGGTTGCGGTACGTGACCTGGATGCGGTCGCCGTTGGTGCCGTAGAGGAAGAGCGCCTGGGCGTCGTCGTCGAGGTCCTCCCACGGGAGCTCGGTGTCGACGTGGTACTTGGCCGAGATCGCCTCGATGACCTGCTCGTAGTACGACGAGGACGACCCCGCCCACGGCGCGAGCGCGCCCTCGGCGATCGACATCGAGCCGTCGGGCACGACGAGCTCGGGGTCGATCTCCATCATCGAGCCCAGGCCCGTGCACCGGTCGCACGCGCCGTGCGGCGAGTTGAACGAGAAGATCCGCGGCTCGAGCTCGGGCATCGAGGTGCCGCAGGACAGGCACGCGAAGCGCTCGGAGAACGTCCGGACGTCCGGCGAATCGCCGCCAATGACCTCGACCTCGACGATGCCCGCGGCCAGCCCGACCGCGGTCTCCACCGAGTCGGCCAGGCGCTTGCGCACCTCGGACCGCATCACGAGCCGGTCGACCACGACGGAGATGTCGTGCTTGAACTTCTTGTCGAGCTCGATCTTCTCCTCGAGCATCCGCAGCTCGCCGTCGACCTTGACGCGCGTGTAGCCCTCCTGCCGCAGCTCCTCGAGCAGCTTGCCGTACTCGCCCTTGCGGCCGCGCACGACCGGCGCGAGGACCATGAAGCGAGCGCCTTCCTCGAACTCCATGACCTGGTCGATGATCTGCTCGGTCGTCTGGCCCTGGATGAGCGCGCCGCACGTCGGGCAGTGCGGGGTGCCCACCCGCGCCCACAGCAGGCGCAGGTAGTCGTAGATCTCCGTGACGGTGCCGACCGTCGACCGCGGGTTGCGCGACGTGGTCTTCTGATCGATCGAGATCGCCGGCGACAGGCCCTCGATCGAGTCCACGTCCGGCTTGTCCATCTGCCCGAGGAACTGCCGGGCGTAGGCGGACAGCGACTCGACGTAGCGGCGCTGGCCCTCCGCGTAGATCGTGTCGAACGCCAGCGACGACTTGCCCGAGCCCGAAAGCCCGGTGAGCACGACGAGCGAGTCGCGCGGAAGGGTCAGGGAGACGTCCTTGAGGTTGTGCTCCCGAGCACCCGAGATGACGATGGCGTCCTGCTTCATGTTCTTGCGAGTGTAGGAGGGCGAACGGACGTTCGCCCCCCTACGAACCCGCAATTACCGGAACTTGAAGTTCGCCCGGTGGCTGCTGCCGTCGCGCAGCTTGACCACGAGCTGCCGGCAGGTCCCGGCCCACGCGTCCGACGTCTTCCAGACGTACTGGTAGCGGTCCGCCGCCGCGTCGTACGAGAGCGAGCTCGACCCGGCGGTCAGCGTCTCCTCGAGCCCGTCGACCTCGACGTTGGCGGCACAGGGCACCTCCTCCGACTTCGGGTAGCCGGCGGCGAAGACGTCGAGGCCGCGGTTGCCCTCGAGCGAGAACTTCACCGGCACCGCGCGGCCCGCGTTGACGCCGTTGAGCGTCGGCAGGTTGTTCACCGGGGCGAAGAACCCGTGGAACGGCAGCGCCGGCGGGGGCGGCGGAGGCGGCGGCGGGTCGTCGCTCTCGTCGTCGTCGGCGGCCGAGGAGCAGCCCGCGTCGGCGAGGTCGACGGTGCCGTCGCCGTCGTTGTCCCTGCCGTCCTCGCACTGCTTGGCCGGCGGGGGCGGCGGAGGCGGCGGGGCCGGATCGGTCTCGTCGTCGTCAACGGCCGAGGAGCAGCCCGGGTCGCCGAGGTCGAGCTTCTCGTCGCCGTCGTTGTCGCGACCGTCCGCGCACGCCTTCGGGGCCTGCGTCGTGTTGCGGAAGACGAAGATCGGATCGTCGACGATCGCGTTCTCCTTCGAGCTCGTCGCCACGATGTCCATCCGCCCGTCGGCGTCGAGGTCGGCGACCGACGCGTACCAGACGCTGCCGTACACCGGCAAGTCGTACGTGTCGCCCCACGTGCCGTTCGCGAAGTCGGTGAAGACGCGCAGCTCGTAGGTGTTCGCGGTGATCATCTCGGGCTTGCCGTCCCCGTCGAGGTCGCCGTACGTCGTGCGCCCGATCTGTGCCGCGAGGATCGTGGTCTTCGGATCGCCGAACGTCCCGTCGCCACGACCCGGCCACGTCGTCATGCGTCCCGCGTTCGTGTGCACGGCGACGAGGTCGTCGACCCCGTCCTCCGTCGTGTCGAGCAGCGAGGGGTAGCCGGTGACCGCCCACTCCCCGGCGTCGTAGAGCGTCCGCTCGCCCAGGCCGCCCCGGCCGCCGCCGAGCCGGACGACGACGCCGTCGGTCGCGCCGTCCCAGGTCGGGCCGACGCGGAAGCGCTCGCCGTAGATCAGGTCGAGGTTGCCGTCGCGGTTGACGTCGACGAGGTTCGGCCCGACGACCCATGCGGTCAACGGGTCGTAGCTCGACACCTTCAGCGGGGCGCCCTCCCGCTGCCCGAGCAGGACCTGGATGCCGCCGTCGGCGACGTCGCCCATCACGTACCCGTGCGTCGCGACGACATCGTCGAGGCCGTCGCCGTTGAGATCGCCCACGACGCCTGGACCTCCCGACCGGCCGATCGGGATCTCCTGCACGTGCGTGAAGGAACCGCTGCCGTCGTTGCGCAACGCGACGGTGCCGTCGCCCTCCTGGGTCATCGTGACCGCGTCCTCGTCGCCGTCGCCGTCGAAGTCGCCCAGCTTCATGGCCGAGGCACCGCCGGTCGGCCACAGCGGCAGACGCTCGGCCGGCGCGAAGGCCGAGCCGCCCATGTTGCGGAACAGCGACATCTCGCTCTGCCGGTGGTGGCTGACGAGGATGTCGGCGCGGTCGTCGCCGTCGACGCGCCCGATAGCGGGCGTCGTGGGGCTGAGGCCGGACGGAAGGACCGTCCGGTCGAACGTCGACACCGCGGCGGGGGCCGGCGACGCGGCGAGCGCGAGGCCGAGCAGGGTGGCAGCCAGCGAGCATGAGGTCGCGCGGCGGCGGACCATCGGCAAGGACACGAGAGGGGAACCTTCCTGTTCTGAAGAGCACTGAGCGCTCTTCATTTCTCCGGGGGAAGGCCGAAGCTACCTCTGGACGTCCGATCCCGCGATCGGACTTCCGTCCAGGGACCTACTTGCGCAGGCGCATCGAGATGCGCCCGGAGCTGCTGCCGTGTGCCGCCGCCGACGCCGTCACGGTGAGCCTGACCTGTGCCCTGCGGCCCCGGGCGAGCGCCGGGCGCAGCCGCCGCAGCTCGGCCGGCGTCAGCCGGAAGACCAGCCTGCTGGCGGCTCCCTGCGAGCGGGCGCCGCCGATCCGCCTGCTCTTGAGCGTGATCCAGCGACGACCGACGCGCACCTTGGCGCCGGCGACGACCGAGCAGTCCGGGCGGCAGCGGGCGAGCAGCTCGAACGCGCCGCCGGCCGTGCCGCGCGTCGTGCGGATGCGCTGACTGCGCGCTCCGCCGACCCACAGGCGTACCGGACGGGCGGAAGTTGGCGCAACGCCCTCATCGTCGGCGGGGCTGGTGCGCTGCTCGATCCCGCCGCCGGCCTGAGCACCGACCGCCGATCCACGCGTGCCGTCGGTCGCGCCGCCCGTGCTCGGTCCGGTCTTCGGCGCCTCGACGGGCGGCGTCTCGGGCTCGGGCTCGGGCTCCGGCGTGACCTCCTTCTCCGCGCGGGCCTCCCAGCGCCAGGCGATATCGACCGACGCGCCCGCGAACGGATCGTCGAGCGCGGGGCCGCCCTCGGGGACGGTCGCGGTGAAGGTGTAGACCTGGACCTCGGCGGCGCGCAGCGCGCCGAGGTCGATGTCGGTCAGCCCGTCCGCGGCACCGGAGTAGACCTCGTGGACCTTCGCCCCCGCGGTGCGCTGGACGAGCAGGTGGACGTGACCGGACAGCTCGCCCCCGCCGGGTCCCGGCCTGTCGGTGATGCCGAGGGTCTGCAGCCGGAGGCTGTGGCCGACCTTCGTCGTGTTCGAGAGGGTCAGCGAGCCGGTCGCGCTGTCGCCCGGGCGCAGGTCGAGCGCGTCGAGGATCGCCTGGTCCGCGGCAGAGCTCGACACCGCGACGTCGCCGGCGGCCGTCGCGACGAGGGCGGGCGCTTGCGGCCGCTCCACCGGGCGTGCGACGACCGCCGCCAGCGCGAGCAGGGCGACGGCCATGACGACCCGGAGGTGCGCGACCGCGTGCATCAGAACTCCGTGTCGGCTCCGACGGCTTCGGTGATCGTGGTCGGCGTCAGCGCGTTGCCGGCGTAGTCGAAGAGCGAGCTGCTCGTGTACCAGACGGTCGACGTCGTGCCGGTGTCGGTGAGGACCTGCGCCGGCAGGTCCGGCGTCCCGAGCACGATCCTGACCTCGTTGCCGGAGACCGTCATCGTCGATCCGGAGAACGCGACGTTGGCGCCGACGTAGTTGCGACTCAGGAGGACGTAGTTGGTCGACCCGGCCGTGGTCAAGGTCAACGGCACCTGCGGGTAGGTCGCGCCGCTCTGCCGGAAGATCTGGAGGCGGTCGTTGTTGCCCTGCTGGACGAAGTAGCCGAAGACCGTCTGCGAGCCGCTCCCGTCCCAGCCCGGGTAGAGCGCGTGCGGGTCGACCGGCTCGTCGAAGGTGAAGACGATCGTGTCGCCGGTCTCGGCGCGACCCGCGGTGCCGCCCGTCTTGTTGATGGTCTCGAACATGACCGGGTCCGGGGTCGTGTTGTCCACGATGACGGAGGCGGTCTGCGTCCGGGTGTTGTTCGTCGGAGCGGCGTTGTCGCTGACCGTCAGGGACACCGTCTTCGTCCCGGCGGTCGTGCCCGCGGCGACGGTCAGTACCCCGCTGTCGCGATTGTCGGTCGCGGCGCACGGCGAGCCGGTGCCGAGCACGCTCAGCACGCTGTTGATGACGCTGGTCGTCAGCGACGTCGCGCTGACGAGGACGTTCTTCAGCCCGCTCGCCGGGTTGCCGGTGTCGGCCCCGATCTGGGAGCACACGTGGTAGGTGCCGCCCGGCTTGACGTGGTTGGGCTTG
>CADCVT010000453.1 GCA_902806215.1 uncultured Solirubrobacteraceae bacterium
CGCCACCGTCGCGGCTGCCCGACGCGGTCGCCCGGGTCCGCCTGCCGGCGCTCACCGAGTCGCGCGAGCGGCTCGTGCGGATGCTCGGCGAGGACCCGCCGAAGCTCGGGCGCATGGCCGACCTCGTCGAGACCGACCCGGGCCTCGCCGCCGCGCTGCTCGCCGCGGTCCGCGGCACCGCGAGCGTCCCGGCGGCGCTCGAGAAGCTCGGGGCCGAGGCGATCGGCAAGGTCATCGCGGAGACCCCGACGTTCGACTTCTTCCAGCAGGCGACCGGCGCGCGCCTGCCGCCCGAGCGGTTCCGCCTGCACGCGGTCGCGGCCCAGCGCGCTGCGCGGCGGCTGGCCGCGGCGGCCGAGCATCCGGCCATCGACGAGATCGCGGTGGCGGCGCTGCTGCACGACGTCGGCCGGCTCGTGCTCGCCGACGCGCACGAGGGCTACCCGCGCGACGTGCTCGAGGGGACGCGAACCCCGGAGGAGCGCGTGCGCGCCGAGCGGCGGATCCTCGGCTACGACCACGCGACCGTCGGCGGCGCCGTCCTCGAGCGGTGGGGCCTGCCCGACCGCGTCGTCGGCTGGGTCACCGGCCATCACGATCCCGAGGTCGGGCCCGAGGCCGCGATCGTCCGCCTGGCCGACATGCTCGCCCACTACGGCGCGGGCGCACCGGTCGATCCGCGGGCGCTGCTGCAGGCCGCCGCGGAGCTCTCGCTGTCGCCGACCGACCTGCGCGCGGCGATGTTCGACCTCAACGCGCCGGCGGTCGGACGCCCCGAGCGGGCTGAGCCGTCGCCGCTGACCGAGCGCGAGCGCGACGCGCTGCGCGGCCTCGCGTCCGGCAAGGCGCTCCAGGACATCGCGGACGAGCGCGGCTCGTCCGTCTCGACCGTGCGCACGCACCTGCACAACGCGTACAAGAAGGTCGGCGCGGCCGACCGCGCGCAGGCGGTCCTCATCGCGACCGAGAAGGGCTGGATCTAGGCGGGCGCGGAGCTCCGCGTCGCTCCCGATCTGCCGGGCCGTCGGCTGGTCCGACCACTGCGTCAGTGAGGACCTGGGAGTCGGCTTGCCGCGGCGCTCGCATCAACGCGGTCGAGGTGTCGCGAGACGAGAAAAGAACGAGGATCTCGCCACGGATTTGTAAGCCCCCGCTTACACCGGTGTAAGCGCACGCTTACAAACCTCAGCCGAGACACCTCGCCCACGGAGGAGCGCCACCGGCGGCCAGCCGCGTCCTGAGGCGAGATCGGGAGGAGCGCCAGAACGCGAAGAGACCTGCTGCCCTGACTGACGCAGTTCGGGACCGATACCGGCCCGAGCCATCCGGAAATACGGAGCTCAGGGAGAAGCGAGCAGCTCGCGCATCCGCGCGGCAGCCACCGGAGCGTCGGATCCCCGGTTGTTGTTGAACATCATCCGAACCTCGGACGCATCCGAGGCGAGCTCGCGAGCGCGCGTGCCGAGCTCCGACAGCTCCTCGTCCGAGTACGACCACGCGAAGCGCTCGGCAACCGAGCGCCCGCGCATGTAGCCCTCGACGTTGCGGCCGTGGAGGCGCAGGTAGGCGATGTCGCTCCGCGTCGCCGCGTCCACCGGCGGCATCATCGTCGGCGCCCTGCCCTGCGGCGCGTCGACCGCGACCCACGCGGCCTGCGCGTCCTCGTACCAGCCGAGCGTCTCTTCCAGGCGATCCGGCTTCACCCACGCGCGGTGGCGCAGCTCGATCGCCACGGGGTGCGGCGCGAGCGCCTCGACGAGCGCGCGCAGCTCGTCGAGCTCGTGCTTGCGCGGCTCGAACGCCGGCGAGAGCTGCAGCAGAAACGTCGCGAGCTTGCCGGCGTCGACCAACGGGGCCACGGTCTCGAGCGTCGCGGCGCACATCGCCTGCTCGAGCGCGGTGTCGAGGACGACGCGGCCGCGGGGCCCGACCGAGGCGCGGTCGCGCAGCTCGGGCGGCAGCGAGCCGACCGGCGCGGCGTGCCGCGACAGCGCGCGGTGCAGCTTGACGTCGAACGTGAACCCGTTCGGCGTGATCTCCGCCCAGCGCGCGACCGTCTTGCGGTCCGGCAGCGCGTAGAACGTCGAGTTGACCTCGACGGCCTCGAAGCGCTCGGCGTACCAGGGCAGCCGGTCCCGGGGCGGCAGGCCCCTCGGGTACCACTCCTCGACGAAGCCGGGATCGGCCCACGACGACGTCCCGACGACGATCCTGCCTTCATCCGCCATGGAATCCTCGGCGGGAGAATCGCCCTCAGGGCGATTCTCCCAAGGCAATCGGCCCCTGGGCCGATTGCCCGCGGCCTTCCTGCGAGCCCTTGTACGCCCCGCGGCGCCAGCGCTGCAACGGCCCGGCGGGCGCGATGCCCGCACCGGTGTGCCACGGGTTGAAGCGCAGGTCCTCTGCGACGTCGTCCGGGCAGCGCGCGCCGAGCGCGAGCCGCGCGATCGGCACGAACTTGCCGCCGACCCCCGCGAGCGCGAGGTCGAACGCCCCGCGGCCCCGCGGGAGCGCGCCGACGAGCCGCAGCCGCCCGCCGATCCGGTACGGCAGCACGCTCGAGTACGCCTGGTCGGACAGCAGCCCCGGCAGGATCAGGTGGTGCAGCACCGGCACGTCGAGCGACGTGTTCATGAGGAAGTCCTGGTGGAGCCCAGGACCGTGGACGTCGCACAGGCGGATGGCGAGCCCGATCGTGTCCGGGAGCGGCTCGGGAAGACCGACGCCGCGCGAGATCCGCGCCAGCGCGACGTGCGTTCCCTCCTCGTCGAACAACGGCGATCCCGTGCGCGCGACGCCCGGGACGTGGAGCGTCGCCTGGAACGCCTCGCCGTCGGGATGGAAGATGCGCGAGCCGCGCAGCGCCGAGAGCCCGGCCCAGATGGGGGTGGTGATGCCGATGCAACGCGCCATACCCGATCAAGTCCTGGCGACTCGCGCCGACTCATCCGGGGGCCATGCTCGCTCCCCCGAAACAGGTGCTTCCCCTGCGCCCGCACGACCGCGTGCTGGTGCTGGTGGAGTCGTTTCCGTCGCTCGCCGCGACGGTGGTCGGGACCACCCGCACGGAGGCGACGCTGCTGCTCGACCAGAGCGGCGTCCCGGCGCGGATGCTGCACCGGCGCCCGGCGGCCCTCGAGGTCATGGTCGAGCGCCGGCGCTACCGCGGCGACGGCTTCCTGGCGATGGTCGCGCGGCGCGGCAAGGTGCGCGACGACGCGATCGCCTTCCACTTCACCGACGCGGAGTCGCCGATCCGGCGCGTGCACCCGCGGGCGCCCGCGGTGCTGCCGGTGACGGTCGTGCCGGTCGGCAACCCGCTGCTGCCGGCGCGGGCGCTGACCGTCGACCTCTCGGCCGGCGGCGCGCTCGTGCGCGGCTCGGCCGGACTGGGGCTGCAGCACGGCACGCCACTGCTGCTGCACATCGAGCTGCCGGACGAGGACCTTCCGATCCCCGCACGCGGCGCGGTCGTCCGCCAGACGGCGGACGGGCTGACCGGCGTGCGCCTCGACACGATGCGCGACGCCGATCGCGCGCTCGTGGTCGAGTGGGTCCTCAGCCAGGCGACCCTGCTCGACCAGAGCGACGACTGAGAGCTACGGCGTGACCGGCGGGGTCGTGGCCGGAGCGGTGTAGACGGCCTCGGGGCCGGCGACGACGGGCTCCTGCACGACGACGGTCTCGGTCTTCTTGCCGCGCAGCTTGTCGCGGTTCTTGATCGCAGCGGCGAGGCCACCAGCGATGCCGAGCAGCGCGACGTTCTTGCCCTTGCCGCTGGGCTTGACCTTCTTGGCGGCTGCGGCCGACGGCAGCGCCTTCGTCACGGCGCCGAAGATCTTCTGGGCGTTGGACTGCGGCTGCGGCTTGCGGCGTCCGGGCAGCGACGGGCGGCCGACACGCGGCGCGGTGCGGGTCGTACGAGCGGTGGTGGTGGCGGGGCGACGCATCGTCGTCTGACGGGGCGTACGCCGGGGGGACGTGGTGGGCATACGTGTTGGCGTACCCACCACTCGCCGCAGTGCACGAGTCCTTACGTGCCAGCCGGGCCAGCCTGTCAACGCGCGACGACCGATCTAGAAGCGGAGCGCCGCTGCGATGCCGTCATGCTCGGCGAGATCGTTGTGTCGGCGGAGCGACATGACCTCCGCGCGCTGTTCGATGGCAACCTCGACGGCCCACTCGATGAGGTTCGGATGCTCGCGCATCGCCTCGCCGTCGACCGGGCACGTGCGGGCCTCGTCGGCCGACGCCCAGCGGCAGCGCGGGCATACGACGCCCGGGCGCTCGACGCCAGGCTCGAGCAGCAGGGTCGCGACGCGGCGCTCGTACAGCGCGGGCAGCGTGTCGGCCAGTCCGCGCACGCCGCTCGCCCCGACCGCGTCGAGCGCGGCACGCTCGCGGTGCGTCTCGTCCATCTGCAGCAGCGGCTCCACCTTCTCGCGGATGGCCTGCGGCGACTGCCAGTCCGCGCCGGCGTCGAAGCGGCCGATGACGCGGTCGCGCAGCTCCTGCGAGAGGTGGCTCAGCAGCAGCGTGTAGTAGCGATCCGAGGTGCCGATGAGGATCCGCTCGTAGCGGTTGCGCTCGTCGGCGGCGCGGAGCAGCTCCGCGGCACCCTTCGCGAACTGCTTCTCCTCCATCCCGACATGGCGCTCGTAGCGCTGCGCCGACATGCCGCCGGCGCTCGAGCGCCCGCCGTGGTCGTCGCTGATCGTCGCGGCCTCCTCGAGCCGGTCGCCTCGACCCTCGAGCAGCCGGGCGTCGTCGCCGTCGACCAGCAGGACCGCCCAGCGGTCGGCCACGCCGATCTCCGCGAGCGGCTCGATCGACGGCCGGTCGGCGATGAACACGCGGTTGTCGACCGGACGCGGAAGCCGGACGACCTCGAACAGGTCGGCGGGGCCGCAGACGAACAGCGCGAGCGCATGGGCACCCTCCGCCCAGCCGTCGTCGAGGTTCTCGTCGAGCGCGTCGCGGGTGCGCGAGACGTCCTCGCGCAGAGCCATGTGCGTGTCGTGGTCGAGCTCCTCCTCGCCCTCGACGGCGCGCCCGGCCTCGTCGAGCAGCGAGTTGACGGCCGTCTGCCGGTTGACGGGCGCGGCGAGGTTGGCGGCGGGATCGAGGTTCAGGTACAGCGAGAGGACGCGCCCGCCGGCGGGCGCCTCGAACGTCGCCAGGCGCTGGAGGCGCTCGGGGCTGACGTCGCTGGTCTGCATCGATGGCATGCCGAGGCGGTTACCCAGCTTCGGGGTCGTCCACGACCTCGGAGACCCGCTCCTCGTCGGCGCCGCCGTACTCGACGCCGGCCAGGTCGCTCTCGGTCTCCGGCGTGAACGCGTCGCTCAGCGGGTCGCCCTTGCCGTCGCCGTGCTGGGCGTTCTCGATGAGGTCGCGCTCGGCGAGCTCGAAGCCCTCGGCCTCGCCGCCGCCGCCCTCGTAGACGGCGCGCATCTCGGGCTCGAAGTCGTTCTCGTCACCCGCGGTGCCGCCGATCTGGCCGGCGGCCGCGGCCGCGGCAGCCTCCTCTTCGCGGATGAGGTCGTCGTCAGGCGTTCTCTCGGTCATATGGGGCCTTCGGCTACCCCGCACGCTGGTCGTGTAGCCATACTGCGGCGGATGGAAGCGGCCATCAGGCGCGCACTTCCGATCGGTGCCGCCGCGGCCGCGGCCTCCGCCGCCGGTCTCGCGGCGTGGTCGGTGTGGTTCGAGCCCCGGCGCGTCGTCGTGCGCCGGGTGACGCTCGAGCTGCCGCGGTGGCCGGCGCGCTGGGACGGCTTCCGGATCGCGCTCGTCAGCGACCTGCACGCCGGGTCGCCCCACGTCGACCTGGACCGCGTCGAGCGCGTCGTCGAGATCGCGCAGTCGCTGAAGCCCGACCTCGTCGCCTTGCTCGGCGACTACGTCGACGACAGCTCGGTGATGGGGACGGAGATGCCGGCCGAGGCGGTCGCGGTCCTGCTCGGGCGCCTGCGCGCGCCGCTGGGGACCGTCGCCGTGCTCGGCAACCACGACTGGGCCGTCGACGGCGACCGCATCCGCGGCGCGCTGCGCGACGCGGGGATCCGCGTGCTCGAGAACGAGGCCGTCGCCGTGCACGACGACCTCTGGGTCGCCGGCCTCGCCGACCCCTACCACCGCGAGGTCGACGTCGAGGCGGCGCTCGAGGCCGTTCCCGACGGGGCGCCGGCGCTGCTGTTCAGCCACGACCCCGACCTGTTTTCGCGCGTCCCCGAGCGCGTCGCGCTGACGCTCAGCGGCCACACGCACGGCGGCCAGCTCGCGGTGCCCGGGCTCCGGGCGGCGTGGACGCCGTCGCGGTTCGGCGAGCGCTACGCCGGCGGCCACGTCGTCGAGGGCGGCCGTCACCTGTTCATCGGCCGAGGGGTCGGCACGAGCCGCCTGCCGATCCGCCTCGGCGCGCCGCCCGAGGTCGTCCTGCTCGAGCTGCGGCCGGGCTAGGCCGGCGGGTCGCGCTTCTCGAGCGGCTCGGCCGCCGGCCCGGCGAGCACCTCGCCGTCGGGGTCGAAGCGCGAGCCGTGGCACGGGCAGTCCCACGAGCGGTCCGCGTCGTTCCAGCGCGTCAGGCAGCCGAGGTGCGTGCACCGCAGCGACACCGCGTGCAGGCCGCCGGCGTCGTCGCGGTAGACGCCGACCTTGCCGGCGCCGCTGCGCACGACGCGTGCCTCGCCCGCGGGCACGTCCTCCGAGGAGGAGACCTCCGCCGGCCGCGCGCGGTCGCCGAAGAAGTGCACGCCGACGTGGGCCTGGAGCTTGGCCACCTCGGGCGCGCTCTTGACCGTCAGCCGGTTCGGGTCGAAGCGCTCGGCGTACAGGTTCTCGCGCCCGGCGATGAGGTCCGAGATCACCGTGGCCGCGACGGTGCCGTTCGTCATCCCCCACTTCATGTAGCCGGTGCCGACCCACATCGTGTCGACGCCCGGGGCGTAACGGCCGATGTACGGCAGGTGGTCGACGGGCTTGCCGTCCTGCGTCGACCAGCGGTACGGCACGTCGATGACGTCCCAGTGCTTGGTCGCGAACTCGGTCAGCGACTCGTAGCGGTCGGGCTGCGCGTCCTTCGCGCCGGTCTGGTGGCCTTCGCCGCCGACGAGCAGCCAGCTCTCGCCGTCGTGCTCGAACGGGCGCACCGACCGAGTCGGCTGCCCGGCGGTGATCGCCATGCCGTCGACGGCCCGGCCGCCGCGCACGCGCGCCGCGACGAGGTACGACCGCGTCGCCTCGATGCGCGCGAAGAAGATCCCGCGGTCGAGCAGCGGGTAGTTCGTCGCGACCACCACGTGCTCGGCGGTCACCTTCGCGCCGCCCTCGGTCTCGAGCGTGTACGGCGAGCGCGCGCTGACGTGCCGCACAGGCGTCGTCTCGTAGACGTCGCCGCGCAGCGTCTCCCCCAGCCCGCGGACGTACTCGGCGGGGTTCATCTGGGCCTGGTTCTCCAGCCGCGCCGCGAGCGGGACGTCGAACGGCAGCGGCGTGCCGCTCCCCTCCACCCGCTGCACCGCGAGGCCGGCGGCCTCGGCGGCGGCGATGACCTGCTCGACGTCGGAGACCTCCTGCTCGTCGCCCGCGTACGTATGGTCGGCGAGCCGCTCCCAGGAGCACTCGATGCCGTGCTCGCGGACGAGCCCCTCCATCGTCTCGATCGCCGCCAGGTTCGCCTGCGCGTAGTCGCGCACGCCGTCGTCGCCGTGCATCTGGCGGACCTGCTTGAGGACGGTCTCCTGGAGCGCGCTCGTCTTGGCGGTGGTGAAGCCGGTCGCGCCCGCGCCGACGGCGCCGCGCTCGAGGACCGCCACGGAGGCCCCGTCGCGCTTGAGCAGCAGCGCGGTCGTGATGCCGGCGATGCCGCCGCCGATGACGGCGACGTCGACGGTGATGTCGCGGTCGAGCTCGGGGTGCGGCCGGGCGTCGGCGCCGGCGAGGTCGAGCCAGAGCGAGTCGGTTCCACGAAGGGTCATGCGACCCGCCCTACCCCACCTCCACGCGCATGGAGCGCGCAAGGGTCCCGCCGATCACCTCGTCGCCGCCGGGGAAGCGCAGGGTGAGCGGCCCGTCGAACGGCTGGCGGTCGACCAGCTCGAACCGGTCGCCGAGGCGGATCCCGCGCTCCTCGAGGTAGCGGAGCATCGCGGAGTCGGCGTCCGAGACGCGCACGAACACGGCTTGGTCGCCGACCTCCAGCCCCTCGAGCGCGCGCGTGTCCCCCTCGTCGATCTCGAGCTCGGCCGACGGGATCGGATCCCCGTGCGGGTCGTGCGTCGGATGGCCGAGCTTCGCCGCGATGCGCGCCTCGAGGTCCTCGGAGATCACGTGCTCGAGCGCTTCTGCCTCCTCGTGCACGCGGTCCCACGGCACGTCGAGGTGCTCGGCGAGGTAGAGCTCGAGCAGGCGGTGGTGGCGCAGGACCTCGAGCGCGACCCGCTCGCCCTTCGGCGTCAGCCGCACGCCCTTGTAGCGCGCGTGCTCGACGAGCCCGAGCTCGCCGAGCTTCTTGGCCATCGACGACGCCGACGCGGGCGTGACGTCGAGCCGCGCGGCGAGGTCGTTGGTGGCGACCGCACCGGTCTGCGAGCGGCGCTGCAGCGCATAGATCGCCTTCGCGTAGTCCTCGACCGCCGTGCTGAGCCCGCCCTCCATCAGCCGCTTTCTACACGCTGACGAGCAGGCCGGTGCCGAACATGATCGCCATGCCCGCGAGCAGGCCGCCGACCGCGACCGGGTGCAGCGTGCGCCCGCCCTCGTCGCGCAGCGCGTGCAGCAGCTGCACGATGACCTGGACGATCGCGCCGGCGCCGAGGCCGAACAGGAACGCTGCGGCGCTCGCGTTGTACGCGGCCGCGCCGAGCCAGGCGCCCAGCACAGCGGGAGCGCCCGCGATGAGGCCGAGCAGCACGAGGCGCTTGAGCGTCGGGTTCGACGACGCGATCGGCGAGACGATCGCCAGGCCCTCGGTCGTGTTGTGGATCGCGAAGCCGATGACGAGGAACGCGCCGAGGGCGAGCGCGCCGACCGCGTAGGCCGAGCCGATCGCGATCCCATCGCCGAAGTTGTGCAGGCCGATGCCGATGGCGATCATCAGCGCAAGCGTGCCCTTCTCCGCGCCGTTGCTCCGCGCCGCGAGCCACGACGACACGCCGCTCAGGCCGAGGAACGCGACCGCCGCGCCGACCCAGACGAGGGCCGCTCCGCCGAACGCCTGCGAGCCACCGCCGGCGATCTCGAGACCCTCGAGGACGGCGTCGATGCCGAGGACCGCGAGCAGGCCGACGGTCAGCGCCATGATCCCGCGCAGCCAGCCCGCGGGGATCTGCCGCAGCCACGGCAGCCACAGCATCCCGAGCGCGACGGGGATGACGCCGACGTACACGCCGAGCAGCGCCATGAGCCAGAAGAACGACAGGTCGGTGCCCGGCGTCTCGACCGCGACGGGGATCTCGTGCTCGAGCGTGCCGCCGGTCGAGGTGAGCAGTGCGACGGTGTAGGCCTCGCCCTCGACCCACGGCTGGTCGACACGGATCTTCTCGGACTCCAGCCGGCCGATCGCGTTCTCGCCGCCGGTGAACGTCACGAACGCGTCGTTGACGAACGCCTGCGCTATGCGGACCTCGTCGGGACCGTCGTTGCGGACGGTCAGCTGGATCGTCCCGGGCTCGAGCACCGTGCGCTCGATCGAGAGCTCCTCGACCGGCGGCCCGGGACGCTCGCCGAGACCGGGCGCGCCGAGCAGCGCGAACGCCGCGATCAGCGCGGCGATGAGCGCCAGCGGCGCGAGGCCCGCGAGGAGGCGTGAGCCGGACGCGCGCGCCAGGCGGGGATCTGCGGTCTCGCTGCTCATGTGACCTCGAAGAAGCCCTGCCAGCCGAGCTCGGTGAACTCCGACTGATGCGCGTGGAACATGAAGCGGCCCTTGTTGGCGAAGCGCCACTCGAGGATCCCGCGCTGGCCCTGGCACTGCATGACCGTGTCGGTGAGCTCGACCGGCTCGAGCGACGTGCCCGTCGGGAAGTAGTTGAAGAAGTTGCCGTGCAGGTGGAACGAGTTGATGAGGTCGTACTCGGTCATGTTCCCGAGGTAGACGCGGACGAGCTCGCCCTGCTTCACGCGGATCGGCGGGTCCATGTACGCGAAGCCGATGCCGTTGGCCGCGTAGATCTCGTTTGCACGGTCGAAGTTCGTGTCGAACCCGTGCATCATCATCATCATCTCGTCGGCCTCTTCGCGGCCGTCGGCGGGGTCGACGATGAACGCCCCGAAGAGCCCCTTGGCGATGTGCTCGGCCAGCGGGCGCACGTGGCAGTGGTAGAGGTGCATTCCGAACGGGATCGCGTC
>CADCVT010000454.1 GCA_902806215.1 uncultured Solirubrobacteraceae bacterium
GCCGTTGCGTGGGTGCTCCAGGCGCCGGGTGCCGCATAGGCCATCGCGATGTCCACCGTCCCGGTGGTCAGCCGGACCTCGTCGCCCGACCAGGAGACGGTCGCCCCAGGGCCGAGGAACGCCCGTGCGCCGGCAGCCGGCCGGACGCCGAATCCGAGCGCGCTGCCGGCGGGCGAGGCGCCCACGCAGCCGACCACCGCACCCACGCCCGGGACCGCCGCGACGCGGAGGCCGACGATGCCGGCGGGCGCGTAGAAGCGCTCGAGCCGCTCCGCGCGGCGCGTGATCTCGGCGACCTCGGCCGGTCCGTGGGCGCGCGCCACGAAGAGGCACCGGTCGAGCATCGGGCGCATGATGCCAGCCAGCTGCCGGCCATCGGTCGTGTCGGCCTCACCGTGGACGCGGTGAGGCTGGTGCGCTGCGTGCCGACCCGGCGTGCGTCCAGTATTCGGAAACGGTCTCGCCGTGTGCGCGTGCTCACACTCGTCGTGTCCGTTGCATGAGAGAACCCACGCATGGAACGCCGCTGGAAGGTCCTCGCAGTCACGTCGGTCGCCGTGTTCATGAGCTTCCTCGACGTCACGATCGTCAACGTGGCGTTCCCGGAGCTCGAGAGAGAATTTGCGGAGAGCTCACGCGCCGATCTGAGCTGGATCCTCAACGCGTACAACGTCCTCTTCGCCGCGCTGCTGATCCCCGGCGGCCGCCTCGCCGACGTGTTCGGCCGCAAGCGGATGTTCCTCGTGGGGATCGGGGTCTTCCTCGCCGCGTCGGTGCTCTGCGGGATCGCCGGCTCGGTCGAGACCCTCGTGGCCGCGCGGGTCCTGCAGGCGATCGGCGGAGCGATCCTCGTGCCGACGTCGCTCGCGCTGCTGCTGCCCGAGTTCCCCGCGTCGCAGCGCGCGACTGCGACCGCCATCTGGAGCGCGACCGGCGCGGTCGCCGCGGCGGTCGGGCCGTCGCTCGGCGGCGTACTCGTCGACGGGGGCGGCTGGCGCTGGGCCTTCTTCGTGAACATCCCGATCGGCCTCGCCGCGCTCGTGCCCGCGGTCCGCCTGCTGCGCGAGACGCGCGACCCGGCCGCGAGCCGCCTGCCCGACGTGCTCGGCAGCGCCCTGCTGGCCGCCGGCGTCGGCCTCGTCGCCCTCGGGATCGTCCAGGGGCCAGAGTGGGACTGGGACGCGCGGGTGCTCGGCTCGGTCGCCGCGGCGGTCGCGCTCGTCGCCGTCGTCGTCGCGCGGTCGCGCACGCACCCCTCGCCGGTGTTCGAGCTGAGCCTGTTCCGCCGCCGGTCGTTCGCGGTGGCGAACGTCGGCATGTTCACGTTCGCGACCGCCTTCTACGCGCTCCTGCTCGCCAACGTGCTCTTCCTGACGCAGGTGTGGGGCTGGTCGATCCTCAAGGCCGGCGTGGCGATCTCCCCCGCGCCGCTCATGGCCGCGCTGAGCGCGCCGGTCGGCGGGCTGCTGTCGGATCGGTTCGGGCAGCGGCTCGTCGCGTTGCCGGGCGCGCTCGTCTTCGGCGCCGGGTGCCTGTTCTTCGCGTCGGTCACGGACGCGTCGCCCGACTACGTCTCGGAGATCCTCCCCGGCCAGCTCATGACCGGCGTCGGCGTCGGTCTGAGCTTCGCGGCGTGGGGCAGCGCCGCGGTCGCGGAGCTGCCGGCGTCGCGCTTTGCCACCGGCAGCGCGATCCTCGGTTGCGTCCGGCAGGTCGCGGCCGTGCTCGGCATCGCGATCCTCGTCGCCGTGCTCGAGGCGGCGCCGCCCACCGAGGCCGTCGGCGCGTTCCACGACGCGTGGACGCTGATGGCGATCGCCGGCGCGGCGACGGCCGGCGTCGCGCTCGCGCTCGGGCGCTTCAGCGCGCTAGCGGCGTCCGAGCCGGCGGCCGCGGCGTCGTCGCCACGATCGGCCGCGCCCGCTTGACGCTCACCGTCCTCCGCGCCCGCTGAGTCAGGCGGCGTCCGACGAGAGCCGGGCGCGCGCGACGGCGATCGCCTCCGGGTTCTCGTCGATGAGCACGTAGCGCCGGCCGAGCTGCTCGCACACCGCGCCGAGCGTCCCCGAACCGGCGAAGAAGTCCAGGCACCAGCCACCCGGGCGCGACGACGCGGTGACCATCCGCCGCACAATCCCCTCCGGCTTCTGCGTCGGGTAGCCCGTGCGCTCGCGACCGGTCGTGGTGACGATCGTGTGCCACCACACGTCCGACGGCCGCTTGCCGCGGGCCGCCTTCTCGGGGCCGACGAGCCCGGGCGCCATGTACGGCTCGCGGTCGACCTCGTCGTCGTCGAACCAGTACTGCGCGCGGTCCTTGACGTAGACGAGGATCGTGTCGTGCTTGGCCGGCCAGCGGCGCTTCGGGCGCCCGCCGTAGTCGTAGGCCCACACGATCTCGTTGAGAAAGCACTCCCGCCCGAACAGCTCGTCGAGCATGACCTTCACGTGGTGCGCCTGGCGGGGATCGGGGTGCACGTAGAGCGTCCCGTGGTCGGCCAGTAGCCGCCGGGCCTCCTCGAGCCGCGGCCGCAGGAACGCGGGCAGGTCGGCGAACGTGTCGGGATACGACCCGCCGCGCAGGCTCTGGACCCGACCGGTGTTGAAGGGTGGATCGATGTAGATCATGTCGAACGCGCCGCCGGGCAACCGGGGCAGCAGACTGAGGTTCTCGCCCTCGAGCACGAGGTTGCGGTCCAGCGCGATCGTCATCGCGGGCGACTCTGCCAGTCTGGGTGGACGTGAGGACTCGTGCTCGCAAGAGGGTCTTGGCGCTCGTCGCCGTGCTGGTGTTCGCCGCCTGGGCGGCATCGACGCTCCTGGGGGGAGACGAGGGCGAGAAGCGGCCCACGGCGGTGGGCGGCGGGTCCCCCGCCGGGCGCGAGAGGGCGGCCGAGGGGCCGGAGCCAACGACCGGCCGCCCCGCCGATCCCTTCGGCCGCATCGAAGACCCGTTCGCCTACTCGCCCGAGCGCGAGAGGGACTTCGTGGCGCGCGCCGCCGCGGGCTTCCAGCATCCGCTCTACGCGGTCGTGCCCGGCGGGCCGGTCGCCACGGCCCAGCGGGTCGACCGCTACCGCTCGCTCATCGAGAAGGTGGCCTCAGACGCCGACCACGATCCCGACACGCTCGAGGCGATGGTCTACCTGGAGAGCGCGGGCTTCCCCGACGCCCGGGCCGGCAAGACGACCGATGCCGTCGGCCTGACGCAGATCCTCGCCGAGACCGGCCAGAACCTGCTCGACATGCGCGTCGACGTGAGCCGCAGCGCGCGTCTGACGCGGCAGATCGCCCGCGCGGAGCGCCGGGGTCAGACCCGGCGGGTCGCCCGGCTGCGCGCCGCGCGCCGGCGCGTCGACGAGCGCTACGACCCGCAGAAGGCGATCGAGGCCGCCGCGCGGTACCTGACGTTCGCCGAGGGTGAGCTCGACGGCAGCGAGGAGCTCGCGGTCGTCAGCTACCACATGGGCGTGGGGAACCTCCAGAACGTCCGCGACCGGTTCGGGGCGGACAAGGACACCCCGTACGCCGAGCTCTACTTCGACTCGAGCCCCCTGCGTCACAAGGCGGCGTACCAGCTGCTGGCGTCGTTCGGCGACGACTCGTCGACGTACCTGTGGCGGGTCGAGGCGGCGCGCAACGTGATGAAGCGCTGGCGACAGGATCCCGGGAAGCTCGCCGTCCGCGCCGGGCGCATCGCCGCGAAGAACTCCCGCGAGGAGCTGTTGCGCCCCATCGAGGACACCGCGAAGTACGCCACGCCGGCGCAGCTCGAGCAGGCCGACGAGGACGGCGACGTCCTGCCGCTTCCGACCCGCGGCCTGCTCGGCGCCGGCGTGCGGATCGACCGCGACATGGGCGAGCTCGCGCGGCGCCTGAAGCGACCGAAGACGCTCTACCGCGGCCTGCGGCCCGAGGCGCTGGCGCTGCTCGTCTACCTGGCGCGAGGCACCGAGTCCCTGAGCGACAAGCAGCCGCTCATCCTCACGAGCACCGTGCGCGACCGGCGCTACCAGGGCCAGCTCCTGCGCGGCAACCCGGAGGCCACCCCGGGCTACTCGCTCCACACCACCGGCTACGCGTTCGACATGCTCCGCCGGTACCGCTCCCGCGCCCACGCGATGGCCTTCCAGTTCATGCTCGACCGCCTCACGGCGCTCGACCTCATCGCCTGGGTCCGCGAGCCGGGGGCGATCCACATCACCGTCGGCCCGCGCGCGAAGGCACTCCTGCCGCTGCTCGACCGCTAGGTCAACATCCCGACGACGTCGACCACGTTGTCGACGTTGATGCCGAGGCGCTCGAGGACCTCGGTGCCCGGCGCGGACGCTCCGAAGCGGTCGATGGCGACGTGGGTCGCGGCGTAGCGGTCCCAGCCGAGCGAGATGCCGGCCTCGACGGAGACCGTCTTCTCGCGGTCGCCCAGGACGGACGCCTTGTACGAGTCGTCCTGCTGCTCGAAGAGCTCCCAGCTCGGCATCGAGACGACGCGCACGCCGCCGCCGAGCTTCTGTGCGGCCTCGACCGCGACCCAGACCTCGGAGCCCGTGGCGACGATCGTCGGACCGTCGCCGGGCACGAGCACGTAGGCGCCCTTGGACACGTCGCCCTCGGCCCTCGAGCGGTCGAGGTGCGGCAGGTTCTGCCGCGACAGCGACATCGCCGCGGGGCCCTCGAGGTCCTCGAGGATCACGCGCCATGCCTCGGCGGTCTCGGTCGCGTCGGCCGGGCGCAGGTAGACGAGCCCGGGGATCGCGCGCAGCGCCATGTGGTGCTCGACCGGCTGGTGGGTCGGGCCGTCCTCGCCGAGCGCGACCGAGTCGTGCGTGAACACCCAGGCGACCGCGAGCCCGGTCAGCGCGGACAGGCGGATCGACCCGCGCATGTAGTCGGCGAACTGCAGGAACGTCGAGCCGTACGGCCGCACGATGCCGCCGTGCGCGGCCATGCCGTTGACCGCGGCGCCCATGCCGTGCTCGCGCACGCCCCAGTAGACGTTGCGCGCGGGCGCTTCGGCCGTGTACTTGTCCGACTTCGGGAAGACGGTCTTCGTCGACTCCGACAGGTCCGCCGCCCCGCCGACCATCGTCGGGACGCACGGCTCGAAGGCGGCCATGACCTTGCCGCCGGCGCTGCGCGTCGCGACCGGGTCGTCGCCGGGCGACCACGTCGGGAGGACGTCGGAGATCGGCGCCATCGGGCGGCCCTCCCACGCCGAGTCCCACTCCGCCGCGAGGTCGGGCTGGTCGGCGCGCCAGGCCTCGAAGCGCTCGGTCCACGCGCGGTGCTCCTCCGCTCCGCGCTCGACCGACCCGAACCCCTCGTACACGCCGTCGGGCACGTGGAAGGTCTTGTCGGGGTCCCAGCCCATCATCTCCTTCGACGCGCGCACGTTCTCCTCGCCGAGCGCCTTGCCGTGCACGTCGGCCGTCCCCTGCTGCGGCGACGGGTAGCCGATGATCGACTTGACCGAGATGAGCGTCGGGCGGTCCTCCTCGGCCTTGCCGGCGGCGATCGCCTCGCGCAGCGCGTCGAGGTCGTTCGCATCGTCGACGCTCAGCGTGTGCCAGCCGTAGGACTCGAAGCGCTTGGCGCGGTCCTCGCGCGTGAACGACAGCGAGGCCGGCCCGTCGAGCGTGACGTCGTTGTCGTCGTAGAGGTAGACGAGCCGCCCGAGCCCGAGCTGGCCGGCGAGCGACGCGGCCTCCGACGCGACGCCCTCCATGAGGTCGCCGTCGGAGACGATCGCGTAGACGTGGTGGTCCTGGACCTTGGCGCCGTAGCGGTCGCGCAGGAAGCGCTCGGCGATGGCCAGGCCGACGCCGTTGCCGAAGCCCTGGCCCAGCGGGCCGGTGGTGACCTCGACGCCGGGCGTCACGTGGACGCGGTCGCGCTCGGGATGGCCCGGGGTCAGCGAGCCCCACTGGCGGAAGTTCTTGATCTCGTCGAGCGGCAGGTCGTAGCCGCTGAGGTGCAGCACCGCGTAGAGCAGCATCGAGCCGTGGCCGGCCGAGAGGATGAAGCGATCGCGGTCGGGCCATTGCGGATCGGAGGGATCGTGCTTCATGACCTCTGCGAACAGGAGGTACGCGGCGGGGGCCATCCCCATCGGCAATCCGGGGTGGCCGCTGTTGGCCTGCTGCACGGCGTCCATCGAAAGCGTGCGGATGGTGTCGACGCAGAGCTGGGGGTCTGCCTTCGTGGAGGTGGCCATCCATGGAGAATGCCACGGCATGACCGACGCCATCCGTACGCCCGACGAGCTGACGCAGGGCCTGCCCGACTTCCCGTTCGAACCGAGCTTCCTCGACGTCGACGGGATCCGCATCGCCTACGTCGACGAAGGCGAGGGGCCTCCGGTGGTGTTCTGGCACGGCGAGCCGACGTGGTCCTACCTCTGGCGCAAGGTGATCCCGCCGGTGCGCGACGCGGGCTTTCGCTGCATCGCGCCCGACCTGCCCGGATTCGGGCGCTCGGACAAGCCGACCGACCTCGACTGGTACACGTACGACCGGCACGCCGCGGCCGGGCGCGCGGTCGTCGAGCACCTCGACCTGCGGGGCGCCACGTTCGTCGTCCACGACTGGGGCGGGCCGGTCGGCCTGCGGGTCGCGACCGAGCTCGCCGACCGCGTCGACCGCCTCGTGATCATGGACACCGGCCTCTTCACCGGCCACCAGAAGATGAGCGACGCGTGGCAGGCGTTCGCGGGGTTCGTCCGCAAGACCGAGGACCTGCCGATCTCGTTCCTCGTCGACGGCGCGTGCAAGACGACCCTGTCGGACGAGGTCAAGGCCGCCTACGATGCGCCGTTCCCCAACCCCGCCTCGAAGGCCGGCGCCCGCGCCTTCCCGCTGATGATCCCGCTCGAGCCCCACGCGCCGGGCGCCGAGGCCGGGCAGCGCGTCGAGGCGGCGCTCGCCGCCGACGACCGCCCGACGCTCGTGCTGTGGGCCGACCAGGACCCGATCCTCACCCTCGACATGGGCCGGCGCTTCGCGAAGAAGATCGGGGCCCCCGAGCCCGAGGTCATCCCGGAGGCGAGCCACTTCCTCCAGGAGGACCAGGGCCAGAGGATCGGCGAGCGGATCGCCCAGTGGCTTACGGCGTGAGCTGCTTTGTTTCTGAGGCGGGCTCGAGGCCGGGCTCGGAGTGCGACGCGCGCAGCTCGTAGCCCTTGCGGGCGCTCTGGTCGATGTTCGTGAGCACCTGGTCGGCCTTGAGCGCGCGGGCGATCGCCTCGCGCCCGCCGCGCGGCAGGACGCCCATGACCTTGTTGATCGGGCCGATCGCCTTCGGGACGTAGACGTCGAAGTGCGGGGACTTCAGCGCGTCGACGATCGCCTCGGCGACGTCCTCGGGGTTGACGTTCTTGACGCCGCGGGCCTCGGTCAGGCCGGACGCGAGCTCCGTGTTGACGACGCCCGGCATGACGCACGAGACCTCGATCTCCGTGCCGCGCAGCTCCGCGCGGACGCCCTCGGAGACGCCGACGACGAAGTGCTTGGTCCCGCAGTACGTCGCGCCGCCCGGGAACCCGGCCTTGCCGGCGGTCGAGGCGACGTTGACGAGGTGTCCGCGGTTGCGGGCGCGGAAGCGCGGCAGGACCGACTTCATGCCGTAGAGGACGCCGTTGACGTTGATGTCGATCTGGCGCTGCGCGGTCGCGTCGTCCTCCTGCTCGAACGGGCCGAGCTGCATGATCCCGGCGTTGTTGACGAGGACGTCGACCGGGCCGAGCGGCTGCTCGACCTCGTCGAGGAAGCGGTCGACCGAGGCCCGCTCGGTGACGTTGAGCTCGATCGCGATCGTCCCGGCGCCGAGCTGGTCGGCGGTGCGCTTGGCCTCGGCGATGTCGAGGTCGCCGATCGCGACCTTCATCCCCTGCCTGATGAACGCCTCCGCGGTCGCCTTGCCGATGCCGCGGGCGGCGCCGGTGACGGCGGCGACCTGCCCGGTCAGGTTGCGAGCTTGCTTGGCCAAGACTGCCTCCGATCGCCGCTAGGCGACTATCAATTCGGGGGATTGTGAAGGGGGGAGCCCCCTTACGTGACGTGGGCGTCACCTTACTCGGCTAGGCAGGGATCGTCGTGGCGCGCCCGGCGTGCTTGGCCCGGTACAGCGCCGCGTCGGCGCGCGCGAGCAGCGAGTCCTTCGACTCGCGCATGTCGTAGGCGACGACGCCGGCCGAGGCGGTCTCCCCCGCCGGCGTCGCTCCGCGGACGCGGTCGATGACCTCCTGCGCCTTGACGAGATCGGTGTTGGGCAACAGGACGCCGAACTCCTCGCCGCCGTAGCGGGCGAGCACGTCGATCGCGCGCAGCTCGCGCCGCCACAGGGCAGCGGTGCGGCGCAGGTGCGCGTCGCCGGCCGGGTGGCCGTGCGTGTCGTTGAACGCCTTGAAGTGGTCGAGGTCGAGCAGCGCGACGCACAGCAGCTGCCCGGTGCGCTGCGCGCGGGCCATCTCGGTCGTGACCGCCTCGTTCCAGGCGCGGCGGTTCGGCAGGGCGGTCAGCTCGTCCGTGCGTGCCTGGCGGGCGAGCAGCGAGACGTGCGCGTCGCGCTCGATCGCCCGCGCGACCTCGTCGCCGAGGACCGCCACGAGGTCGTAGTCGCCGGACTCGAGGGCGACCCGGCGCTCGCGCCACCCGAGGCACAGGACGCCGACGATGCGCTCCTCGCGGAACACCGGCCGCAGGTGCAGGGACTTCGCGCGGTGGTCGGTCATCAGGCCGACGCTCTCGTCGGGCACCTCGCCGGGATCGGCGACGTCGATCGGCGCGCCGCTCAGGAAGGCCTTGGCGGCCAGCGAGCGCTCGCCGTCCATCGGCAGCTCGGTCCCGCCGAGTGCGGTGGCGTCGGCGGTCGCGGTGATGACGAGGGCGTCGCCGCGACGGTTCGGCTCGGCGAGCAGGGCGAACTCCGCGCGCGAGGCCTGCTGCACCGCGGCGCAGATGCGTCCCCGTGAGCTGCCGTCCTCCGACCACGAGCGCGCGAGCGCGATGACCGAGCCCTCGACCTGGCGGAGCCGGCGGTTGCGCTCGCGAAGCGTGCGCGCGACCACCACCAGCGCAAGCGCGAGCAGGACCACCAAGACGATGAGGGCGGTGAGGGTCATCGCGTCTGCTTCAGGGATCCCCTCCTGAGCACTGTGCCGAACCTCCGTGGGTCAGCCGTGGACGCATGAACGACGCCCCGGCACCCGTCCACTAGCCCTGCGGCGGGCGGAGAAGCTGCGGCAGGATCACGGCGGGGAGCGGCCCGATCGACGGCAGCAGCGCGTTCGGCGGCGGCCCGGCGGGGGCCCCCGGCGTCACCGCGGGAGTCGCGGGCTCGTCCTGCGTGATCATGGGCGGCAGCTCGACGATGTCGGTGATGAGCTTGTCCTTCTTCGGCTTGCCGTCGGCGTCGGCCGAGCCCTCACCGTGGTTCGCGTGGCCGTTGCCCTTGGCCTTGTCGTGCCCGTTGCCGTGCTTGCCCTGCTCGGCCGCCGGCGGCGGGGCCGACTGCGGCACGGCTGTGCGCGGCTTGACCTTCTTCGGCTTCTTGGTCTTCGTCTTGGACGGAGCGACGACGGCCGGGACCGTCGGCGAGGAGGACCTCTTCTTGATCGGCCCGACCCCGTTGCCCTTGTCCGTCGTGCCCTTGGGCTTCTTCGGCTTGTCGTTCTGCGCGTGCGCGGGCGGGCCGGTGTTCGTCTCGGGCGCGTTCGTCTTCGGCGACTCGGAGCTGCCGGTGACGGGCTGCGCGGTGCCGGGGACGGCGGCCGCGACGACGGGCTTGCGCGGGCGCTTGCGCTTGCCGCCCTTGCTGTTGCGCCTGGCCTTCGCGCCCGGCTTCGACGAGCTCGAGCTGCTGCCACCCGACGACTTGGGGTCGGCGGACGCGGTGGTGGTGCCGCCCGGCCCGGACGTCGTGGTGCGCGCGGCGGCGAAGTCCTGTTCGCGCTGGGCCGCGGCGCGCTTGGCGCGGTCGCGCAGCGTCGAGACGAGCCGGACGCTCTGCTCCTCCTCGGGCGCCGCGGCGAGCGACTCGCGGCCGCTGTCGGCCGGGGCCGTGCTGAGCTCGTCGACGGCCATCAGGCCGCCGCCCGTCGCGCCGCCGGCCACGACGGCGATCGTCGCGATCTTGGCGCCGAGGCCCTTCGCGCCGATGGCCGCGAGGAGGCCGCCACCGCCTCCGAGCATGCCGCCACCGGCGGCACCGCCGATGGTGGCCGCCATCACGCTGTCGCGCAGGAGCGTCGACGGGACCACCGGCAGCAGGCAGGCCATGGCCGCGCGCTGGCGCTGGACCTCGGCCTTGAACGACGCGCAGGCGGGGCAGACCTCGACGTGTCGCTTGATCTGGCTGCGCCGCAGCGCGCCACCGCGCAGGACGGCCAGCTGCTCCTGGATCTCCTCGCAGTCCGCGTCGCGGGCATCGCGAGAGCTGGCCAGGGACTCCCTGGCCTGGAAGACGAGCGCCTTGACCTTGTCCTTGCGCACGCCGAGCGTCACCCCGATCTCGTCGTGCGAGAGGGCCCCGAGCTCGGCGAGGACCAGCGCCGCGCGCTGCTCCTCGGGGAGGCGGGAGAGATCGGCGAGCATGTCGCGCAGGTCCTGGCGGCGCTGGACCTCGGCGGCAAGGCCCTCCGTGGCGGGCTCGGCGTCCTCGATGTTGACCTGCCCGCGGCGGGCGCGCAGGATCGAGAGGCAGCGGTTGCGGGCGATCGTGTAGAGCCAGGCCTTGAGCTGGATCGGCTTGTCGGTGCCGACGAGATCGCGGTAGGCGGCGGCGAAGGTGTGCTGGACGGCGTCCTCGGCCTCCTCGCGGGAGGAGACCATGTGGCGGCAGAACGAGAGGATCCCGCGGTGATGCCGGTCGAAGACGGTCTCGAAGGCCGCCTCGTCCCCGGCACGCACCAGGCGCACGAGCTCATCATCCCCGGCGAAGCGCAGGCTGCGGCGCGGGCGTCGTACGCCCACGAAGTTCCGGGAGATGGATGAAGCGGCCATGTCTGTGGAGACACACCAACGAAACGCCCTTCGTGGCGGAAGGTTGGCATGTAGCCGAACTTCTTTACCCTGATGAGCGGTGCCGACATTCACGCATTTCGGACATCGCCTGTCGTATACGACATTCGGCCATGGCGATCGTACGACGATCCTGCTCCACGGGCTCCTGCTCAACCAGCAGATGCACTGGCCTCTGGCCCGTGAGCTCGCCGCACGCGGCAACCGCGTCGTGACGCTCGACCTGCTCGGTCACGGGCAGTCCGACCGCCCGCGCGAGATGACGAGCTACTCGATGACGTACTTCGGGGAGCAGACGGTCGGGCTGATCGAGCATCTCGGGCTCGAGCAGGCCGTGGTCGCCGGGACGTCGCTGGGCGCGAACACGGCGCTCGAGGCGATGGCGTTCGCGCCGGACCGGATCCGCGGCGCCGTCGTCGAGATGCCGGTGCTCGACGGCGCGATGATGGCCTGCGGGGTTGCCTTCCTACCGATCATGCTGGCGACGAAGTACGCGGCGCCGGCCATGCGAGGGCTCCAGAGCGTGGCGAACCTCGTCCCGCGCGGCGCGTTGCCGCTCCTGGGCAACGTCGTGCTCGACACCGTGCGGCAGGACCCCGAGCCGAGCGGCGCGGTCCTCGAGGGCCTCTTCTTCGGGCGCATCGCGCCGCCCCGGCGGATCCGGCGCACGCTGGAGACGCCGACCCTCGTCATCGGGCACGGGCGCGACCCGATCCACCCGTTCTCCGATGCGGGAATGCTCGTCGACGAGCTCCCGAACGGCCGTCTGCTCGAGGCGTCCTCGCTGCTCGAGCTGCGCATTGCGCCCAAGCGCCTGACGGACGAGATCGCCTCGTTCATCGACGAGTGCTGGTCCGACGAGCCGGCCGTGTCCGCGCAGGCCCGCACCTCGGTCGGCTAGCTGCCGGGCCGTTTCACTACTCTGTCGCGCGATGTCGAGCCGCCAGGAAGAGAAGGAGCGCCGGCGCCGCGAGCGCGAGGCGCTGGAACAGAAGGCCAAGGGGTCGGACAACGCCCGCAAGCGCGTGGGGATCGTCGCCCTCGCGCTTGCCGCGGTCGCGATCATCGCCGTCGTCGGCCTCGCGGTCGGCGGCGTCCTCGGTGGTGGCGACGACGGCAAGAACGGCGGGGACAGGAGTGACGCCCCGACCTTCGATGTCGCGACCCTCGAGGAGGCGGCCGAGCTCGCCAAGTGCAAGGTCGAGGAGCAGGACGAGGAGGGCTCTTCGCACACCGACCAGGCGGTGAAGTACACGGCGAACCCGCCCACGTCCGGCGACCACGACCCGGTCGCGGCCGAGGAGGGCGAGTACGACCTGGGCAACCCGCCCGACCTCGAGCAGTCCGTCCACGCGCTCGAGCACGGCCGCATCAACGTGCAGTACAAGGCCGGCTCCCCCGCGAACCGCATCGCGCAGCTGCGCGGCATGGTCGACGAGGAGGTCAAGGGCGAGAAGGGCTACAAGACGCTGCTCTTCCAGAACCAGACCGGCATGACCCCCGCGGTCGCCGCCACGGCCTGGCAGAACGCGCTGACGTGCCCGCAGTGGAACGACCGGGTGTTCGACGCGATCCGCCTCTTCCGCGAGGAGTTCGTCGACAAGGGCCCGGAGTTCATCCCCTGAGCCATTCTCGTCGCGCCTGAGCGGATTCGACGGGGAGGAGTTCGTGCTGGCGCACTGTCCTCCCCCGCCGAACCCACTCAGCTCTATGGCTCAGGAAGGTTGTTCGCAACCTCTGACGAACCGGCGTGTTGATGGTCACCGTGCTCCGCTCTGCACTGACCGTCGCCCTGACCGCAGCCGTCGCCGCTCCTGCAGCGGCGGCAGCGGCTCCGCGGGCCCATGACTTCGAGCGGTCGCTCTCGGACGGGAAGGCTCGCGCGGCCTCCGCCGTGACGACCGTCGACGCCGGCCGGCCGTTCGACGTGGTGGGGCTGCGGTGGACCGCCGCTCCCGATCATCCGCACGTCGAGCTGCGGGTGCGGGTCGACGGGCGCTGGAAGCGCTGGGTCGACGTCCCCGCGCACCACAGCGCGCGCGGCAGCGACCCTGTGTTGGCGGCCGGCGCAGACGCGGTCCAGCTTCGCGGCACGCGCGGGATCCGCGGGCTGCGGCTGCGCTTCGTCCGCGTGAAGGGCTCCGAGCGCGCGGCGCCGCGGGCGCGCGCCGCCCAGTCCGGTCCGCCGCCGATCGTCCCGCGCGCCCAGTGGGATCCGGGCAACCAGTGCGCGCCGCGCGACACGCCGACGATGGGCTCGGTCCAGATGGCGTTCGTGCACCACACGGTGTCGGCCAACGACTACGCGCCCGAGCAGTCGGCTCAGATGGTGCTCGGCATCTGTCGCTTCCACCGCAACTCCAACGGCTGGGACGACGTGGGCTACAACTTCTTCGTCGACAAGTACGGGCAGCTCTTCGAGGGCCGCGCGGGCGGGATCGACCAGCCGGTCGTGGGCGCGCAGGCCCAGGGCTGGAACTCGCAGTCGACCGGCGTCGCGAACCTCGGCACCTACGAGGACGTCCCGCAGACCGACCAGGCGCTCGACGCGATGTCGCGGCTGCTCGCGTGGAAGCTCCCGCTGCACGGCGCGCCGGTCACCGGGACCGTGACGCTCGCCTCGGGCGGCGGCGAGACGAACCGGCACCCGAAGGGCCAGGCGGTCACGTACGAGCGGATCTCCGGCCAT
The DNA here is from genome assembly GCA_902806215.1 of uncultured Solirubrobacteraceae bacterium. Classification (GTDB taxonomy): domain Bacteria; phylum Actinomycetota; class Thermoleophilia; order Solirubrobacterales; family Solirubrobacteraceae; genus CADCVT01. Next base: position 13,704 of record CADCVT010000454.1, read on the forward strand.
CGCGACGGTAACGCCACCGCGTGCCCGGGCGAGATGCTCTTCGGGCAGCTCCCGCGGGTGCGGCAGATGGCGGCCGGCCGCGCTCCCGCGGTCATCGGGCCGGGCCCGGCGGTCGGCGCCGCGTCGAAGCTGACGCTCGGCGTGCAGCGCTCAGCGCTGGCGTTCCCCGAGCCAGCGCGGCTCGGCGGGCGCCTGACCGACCCGGGCGGCGTGGGGATCGGCGGCGTGCAGGTGCGCATCCAGGTCCTCACCGCGACGGGCTTCAAGGCGGTCGGCGCCGCTGGGACCGACGCGGAGGGCAACTTCACCGCCGAGCTGCCGTCGACGCGCAACCGGACGATCCGCGCGCTCGTCGGGAACATCGCCTCGGCGCCCGTGAAGGTCGCGGTCGCGCCGCAGGTCGTCGCGACGTCGCGCGCCACGCGCGTGCTCGCCGGGCGCCAGCGCGCGGTCCTGCTCGGCTCGGTGCGGCCGGCCAAGGCGGCGGTGACCGTCGTCGTCGCGCGCGAGGTCGGCGGGCGCTACGTGCGCGTCGCCGCGCTGCGGGTCAAGACGGTCCGCGGCCGCTTCCGCGCGGTCGTGCCGCTGACGAAGCCCGGGCTCTACCGCCTGCGGGTGACCTTCCGGGGCGACAAGCTCAACGTCGCCGGCGGGCAGGCCGACGCCTACGTCCGAGCCGTCAGGAAGTTGAACGGGGCCGCGGCGGCCCCGGCGGGTCGATGATGTCGCGCCCGGTCGGCGCGAGCCCGTCGCCCAGCTCGAGCTGCCAGTAGTACCGGGTGAACGTCACGCCGGCGCGGTACTCGCCGACGTGCGGCTCGACCTGCTCGCCACGGGCCATCCGCACGATCAGCTCGGGGTAGGTGCGCCCCGGCAGCGCCGCGTACATCGGCGCCGGGAACGCGCCGCCGAACCGCGTGTTCACGTCGGTGATGCCGAGCCCGATCTCGCGGTCGCGGAACGCCTGGACCGTGCACGGACCGCGCACCCCGAGCGCCTCCACGGTCCGGCGCCCCAGCTCGACGAGCTCGGGGTCGGCGAGGACCGTGCCCTTGATCGACTCGCCGCCGCGGGACTCGAGCATCGAGCGCGGGATGACGTTCAGGCAGCGGCCCTCGGTGTCGCTCAGGCAGTCCATCGAGAACTCCGGGCCGTCCATGAACCGCTGGACCATCGGGTCCTTGTCCTTCAGGTACCGGGCGAAGAACGCGGCCTCGTCGGCGTCGTGCGCCTTGTGGATGGCGTCGGCACCGCTCCCGCGGCGGGGCTTGAGCATCACCGGGTACGCGTCGACCTTGCCGCCCGGCAGGACCGTCGGCGGGCTCGGCAGGCCGAGGCTCTCGAGGTGCTCGTGGCAGGCGAACTTGTCGTAGGTCTTCGTCGCCGTCTCGGTGCCGGGGACGAGCGCTTCGGGCAGCGCGCCCTCCTCGCGCGCCTTCGCCAGCGTCTCGATGTCGAGATCGGTGAGCGGGATCACCGCACCGACGCCGTGCTCGTCGCACAGCGCGCGGAGCGCCGGCACGTAGCCGGGGTCCTTGATGAGCGGGACCGCGACGCGGTGATGCGCCGCGTACTGGGCGGGCGCGAGCGGGTTGGGGTCCGCCGCGATGACCGTCGCGTGCTGCGCGAACGCGCTGACGATGTCGTAGCGCTTGCCGACGCCGGTGAGGAGGATGGCCGTCACGAGCGCGGAAGGGTGCCAGACGCATGCGCCACCTGCCCTCTACCGACGATCGCGCCCGCCGCATCGAGGAGCGCTTCGAGTGGCCGATGATCGTCGCCGCGTTGCTCGTCATCCCGGCGCTCGTCATCGAAGGCTCGGACTTCGGCGACCCATGGCCGCTCATCGGCGACGTCCTCAACTGGACGATCTGGCTCGCCTTCCTGCTCGAGCTCGTGGTGATGCTCCGCGTCGTCCCGGACCGCGGGCGCTGGCTCCGCGACCACCCGCTGGAGGTCGCGGTGGTGCTGCTGACCCCGCCGTTCCTGCCGGCGAGTCTGCAGGCGGCACGCGTCTTCCGTCTCCTGCGTGTGATCCGTCTCCTCGCCCTCGCCAGCCGGCTTCGGCTGGTCATCTCCTCGGAGGATGGTCGCCGGCATCGGGTTCGTCGCGTTGCTCACCGCTGCCGCGGCCGAGCGGATCATCCGCGACGAGACGCGGGCGATCGAGGCCGAGCGCGAGATGGCCGAGAAGGGCCCACAGCTCCGGGACACGAGCCCCGGGAGCTGCTCGCCGACATACGGCGCCAGCTCGACGAGCTGGAGCGTGCGGTCAGACGGTCCGAAGCGTGACCGAGTAGCCGCGCGCAGCGGCCTTCGCGATGAGGCCCTGGACCGTGGGGCCCTCCTCGGTGCACAGGCCGACGCACAGGCGGCTCACGATGCCGAGCGCCTTGCCGGTCTTGATGTGGATGAACGGGCCGCCCGAGTCGCCGAAGATCACGGGACCGGAGAGGGTGTGGATCTCCGCGTCGTCGTAGCTGAGCACCGCCTTGCGCTGCTCCTGCGTGGGCTGCGTCGTGCCGAAGCCGACGCCGTACCCGGAGACCTGGATCAGGTCGCCCGTGACGGTCTCGCCCGGCGTCGTGGCGCCCCTGGGGTACTGCGGGTAGCCCTTGACCTTGGGGCTCACGCGAGCGACGTCCTCGGCGTCGACCTTGATGAACGCGAAGTCGAGCTCCATGACGTCCTGGTCACCGTAGAAGGAGACGGTGCCGAACTCGACGCCGTCGCGGTCGCGGACGCGGGTGCCGACGCCCTGGGGCACGCAGTGCGCGGCCGTGCCGAGCAGCGTCTCGCCGGACGGGCCGGTGTAGGCGAAGTTCAGGGTGCAGGAGCCGTCGTCGGACTCGTGGTAGGCGCCGGGCTGAAGCGTCTGCGCGGCCTGCGCGGTGGCGGGAGCCACGGCGGCGGACAGCGCGACGACGGCCGGCAGCAACAGGCTGCGGATCTTCATCGCTAGGAGTACCTCTCGTATCAGGCGGCCCGGTTTCCCCTGTCAGGCCAGCGTGTCTTTGAGGCGTACCCGTCGTGCAGTGAGGTATTCGTGTCCGGCTCGGCGTTTTCCGCTCAGGAACTCGACTGAGAGTCAGTTCCTCGAGGCCCCTGCCAGCCGCCCTTGTCCCCCTTGTAGAGGCCCTCGCCACCGAGGACGATCGCCGCGGTGCGCAGGAGGATCCGCAGATCCAGGCGCCACGAGCGGTGCTCGATGTACCAGAGATCGAGCTCGATCCGCTCGTCCCACGGCAGCGACGTCCGGCCGTTGACCTGGGCCCAGCCGGTGATGCCCGGCTTGACCGCGAGGCGCCCCCGCTGGCGGTCGGTGTACTGCTCGACCTGCACCGGGACCGTCGGGCGCGGGCCGATGATCGCCATGTCGCCCTTGAGCACGTTGACGAGGTTCGGCAGCTCGTCGATCGACAGGCGCCGGAGGACCGCGCCGACGCGCGTGATGCGGGAGTCGCCGACGTTGACCGCGAGGCCGGCGCCCATCGACTCGGCGCCCGCGACCATCGTGCGGAGCTTGAGCACGTCGAACGGCGTGCCGTCGACGCCGATGCGGCGCTGGCGATAGATCGGGTGGCCCTTGGACTCGAGGCGGATCGCGACGATCGCCAGCGCGAGCAGCGGGCTCGTGAGCGCGAGCGCGACGCCGGCGACGAGGACGTCGAACGCGCGCCTCACCGCGTTCCCTCCGCCGCCGACCAGCCGGCCTCGGTCCCGTGGCGGACCCAGTCGTAGAGACCGAGCGCGATCGACGCCTGCGTGAGGACGTAGTAGCGCGCGACGAGGCCGGCTCTGCCCGGGGCGAGCGCCGCCGCAGCGAGCAGGAGCACGGTCGCGGCCCGCGCCGGCCGTGCCGCCAGCGCGCCGACGTGAAGGAACGGCCCGGCGTAGCGCAGCACGCGGTGGCTGAAGATCAGCAGCGCGTAGCGGGGCGGATAGCCGCGCGGGTCGAGCAGGCCGCCGCGGACGACGATCGGCCACGCGTGGCTCATCATCCGCCGCTTGCGGGCGAACTCGCCCTCGATGCTCGGGACCATCTTCTCGGTGGCGCGGGCGCTCGGCCGGTAGACCGCCCGCCAGCCGCGCTTGACGAGGTTGAACGGGAAGCTCAGGTCGTGGCCCATGACGGGGTCGACGACGAGGTAGGCCTCCTTGCGCGTCGCGTAGATCGCGCCGTTGCCGCCGGTCACCGATCCGAGCCGCGACTCGAACGCCCGCAGCGCCATCTCGTAGCGCCAGTAGAGGCCCTCCTGGTTCGTGCCGGCGTCGTTGACGAAGCGGACCTGGCCGCAGACGTAACCGACCTCGGGGTCCTGAAACGGGGCGACGAGCTCGCGCAGCGCGTCGGGCTCGAGCAGCGCGTTGGCGTCGGAGAACGCGACGATCGCGTGCCGCGCGCGCTCCACCCCGGCGTCCTGCGCGCGGACCTTGCCGCCGCGCGGGAGGTCGAGCACGAGGTCCGCGCCGGCCGCGCGGGCGCGCTCGACGGTCGCGTCGGTGCAGCCGTCGCAGGCGACGATGATCTCGAGCTCCGGCAGGTCGAGCCGGCGGGCGTTGCGGACCTTCGCGTCGATCACGCTCTCCTCGTCGTGCGCGGCGATGACGAGCGACACCGGCGGCGGGTCCTGCGGCGCGGGAGGCTCGTCGAGCGACGGCGGTCCCTCCAGGCGCGCCCACGCGGCGAGCAGCCCGAGGTACCCGGCCTGGGCGTAGGCGAGCAGGAGGGCGGGGAGCCAGCGCAGCACGGCCGAAGAGACTAGGCGGGCGCGTTCCTGAGGGGACTGTCCCCCAGGGTTGTGCCGACTTGCGCAAGTCGCGCAGACCCCAAGGGGACTGTCCCCTTAGATTGGGGGGATGGACGGTGCTTTCGTGACCGGCGGGTCGGGCTTCATCGGCGGGCGACTGATCGAGCGGCTGGTCGGGGATGGAGTGCGCGTGCGGGCGCTCGCTCGATCGTCGCGGTCGGCCGACCGGGTCCGCACGCTCGGGGCCGAGCCGGTGCCGGGCGACCTCGACGACGCCGACGCGCTCGTGGCCGGCGCTCGCGGCTCGGAGGTCCTGTTCCACGCCGCCGCGCACGTCGAGGACTGGGGCGACCCGAAGGACTTCCACCGCATCAACGTGCTCGGGACCCGGCGGGTCGTCGGCGCGGCGCGCCAGGCGGGCGTGCGGCGCGTCGTCCACGTCGGCACGGAGGCGGCGATCATGGAGGGTCAGCCGCTGATCGCCGTCGACGAGACCGAGCCGCTGCGCCCGCGCTCCCCCGCGCTCTACTCGCGGACGAAGGCGCTCGCGGAGATCGAGGTGCTGACCGCGCCGCCCGGGATCGAGGCGGTCGCCGTGCGCCCGCGCTTCGTGTGGGGCCGAGGCGACACGACGCTGCTGCCGTCGATGGCGGCGATGGTGCGCGACGGGAGGTTCGCCTGGGTCGGGGGCGGCCGACACCTCACCGAGACGACCCACGTCGACAACACGGTCGAGGGGCTCGTGCTCGCGGCGACCAAGGGCCACGACCGCAACGCGTACTTCGTCACCGACGGCACGCCGATCGCGTTCCGCGAGATGGTCACGCGGCTGCTCGCGACGCAGGGCCTCGACCCTGGGGACAAGAACGTCCCCGCGCCGGTCGCCCGCGCGCTGGCCTTCGCGGGCGAGCGAGCGTGGCGCCTGCTCCCCCTGCCGGGCGCACCGCCGCTGACGCGCTTCGCATCGTGGATCGTCACGCGCGAGTGCACGCTGTCGATCGAGAAGGCGCGCCGCGACCTCGGCTACGCGCCCGTCGTGACGCGCGAGCAGGGCCTGGCCGAGCTGGCCGCTTCGGCCTGGCGCAGCGGCGCGGTCCGGCGCTCGCCGCCGCGGAGCCAGACGATCCCGCCGGGCCGGCGCCGCAGCGAGCGCTCGTCCACGTCGGCGCTCTCGTCCAGGACGCGGACCTGTGTCGCCGAGGCCCGCTTCGTCGTGCCCTTCTTCGCGCAGCGGTCAGCAGCGGACGCGGAGGCCGCAGGTATGAGGGCCAGCAGGACGACGAGGAGCGCGCGCTTCATGCGGTCGGAGACGGCGCGGTCGGCCCGAAGTCGCGCCGTATCCGTCGAACGGCCGACGCGCGCTCAGGCCAGGCGTCCGTACAGCGCGAGGTGACGCCGGGCGATCGCGTCCCACGAGAAGTCCTCGGCCGCCGCGGCGGCGGCGGCACGCGCGAGCTCGTCGCGGCGCGCCGGGTCGTCGACGAGGCGCTGGAGCGTCTCGCGCAGCGCGGCCGGCTCGCCGGCGGGCACGTGCTCGGCGGCGGTGATCTCCGGGAAGCCTCCGACGTCGGAGAGCACGAGCGCCTTGCCGAACGCCAGCGCGGTGAAGAGCACGCCGGACTGGTCGATCTCGCGGTACGGCAGCACGACGACGTCGGCGTGGCGGAAGACCGCCGCGACCTCGGCGTCGTCGACGAAGCGCGGGACGAACCGCACGTTCGCCGGCGCCGTCGCCGGCAGCTCGACCCCGAACGGTCGCCCGACGACCCACAGCTCCGCGTGCTCGATCCCCCGCCACGCCTCGAGCAGCACGTCGAGGCCCTTGTAGGGCCGCAGCAGCCCGAACAGGAGGACGACGGGCCGTTCGGTCTCCGCGAGCTCGGGAGGCAGCGGGCTCTCGGGCAGCGCGGCGAGGTGGGCGAACGCGCCGTGCGGGATGACCTCGACGTTCGCCGGGTCGATCCCGAGCTCGCCGACGAGCCGGCCGCGCCCGTGCTCGGAGTGCACGACGACGGCGTCCATCCGCTCGTACAGGCGGCGCTGCCCGCGCAGCTGCCCCGGTCGCGGCTCGCGCGGCAGGACGTCGTGCGCGGTCAGCACGCGGGGGCGCACCCGCGGGAGCAGGAACCCGTCGAGCGCCTGCACCGGCAGCCACTGGAAGTGCACGACGTCGGCGCCCGCGGCGCGGTAGCGCAGCATGCCCGGGACGTGCTGGGCGAGCCGCGCGGCGCGCCGACCGCGCGACGGCGACCAGCGGTAGAAGCGCTCGTCGACCGCATAGCCGGGCTGGCGAGGGACCTCGCCGTGCGCGAACGGCCCAGTCACGAGCGTCACGTCCACGCCCGCACGACCGAGCGCCGCGCTCAGCGCGTGGTCGTACGGCGGCGTGTACGCGGCGGGGTCGACGAGGTGGACGCGCACGGGGCGCGCAGTATCGCGGGCGCCCGGTCAGAGGCGCCCGGCGATGCGCTCACGGCGGCGGCGCGCCGCGCGCGAGCGGTCGGCCCGCTCAGCGGCGGCGTACTGCCGCGCAGCCGCCCGCGCCACGCGCGCACGGCGATCGATCGGATCGCTCTCGCGGTCGAACGTCGCCTCCCCCGCCTGCTGCGTGAACCGCTCGATCACGCCGACCTCGGCGTCCGGCCGGTCGATCGGGCCGGCGCGGTACTCCGTGACGAGGCGCTCCTGGTTCAGATCGAGCGACCCGTAGCCGTGGTCGGTGCCGTTGAACTGCTTGATGTGCGGCGACGACGCGCGCACCGCGGCCTCCGTGGCCTCAGGGAACCCGGTCGACGTGACCGACCCGCACACGTAGTCGACCGCCACCGACGGCGCCTGTTCAGCGTCGAGCCGCTGGAAGTCGCGGTTGAGCTCGGACGTGATGAACGTGTGGATGTCGCCGGTCACGAAGACGACGCCCTCGATCTTGCGCTCCTCGATGAACCCGAGCAGCTCGTCGCGCTCGTTGCGGTGCCCCTCCCACTGGTCGTTCTGGAGGCCCGGCTCGGCGATGCCGTTGATCGGGAAGGTCGGCAGCTGGTTGGCCAGCACCTTCCACGTGACCTTGCGCTCCTGCAGCAGCGCGAGGCGGTCCTTGAGGAACGCCATCTGCTCGTTGCCGAGGAACGGGATCCGGGCCTGCGAGTCGCGGTCCCCGTCACCGGTGCGGTACTGGCGCTCGTCGAGCGTGATGACCTCGGCGTTGCGGCCGAGCGGGAGCGGCTTGTACGTGCGGAACCGCTCGCGCGGGAACGTCATCCGCGGCAGCCACTCGAACGACGCGCGGTAGCCGGCCGTGCGCTGGAGCGCCGACGGGTCGGGGCTGCGGTCGGTGTAGTTGTCGGCGACCTCGTGGTCGTCCCAGATGTGCGCGCACGGGTGCAGGCGGTGCAGCTCGCGCAGCCCGGCGTCGCCGCGGTAGAGCTTCAGCTTGGCCCGGTAGGACTCGATGTCGTTGGAGTGGGCCGGGTCCTCGCGGACGCCGGAGTCCTTCGTCTCGTACGTGTAGTCGCCGGTGAACAGGACGATGTCGTAGATCGGCTGCGCCGCGGCGTGGCTGTGCCCGGTGAAGAACCCGTCGTCGAAGTTCTGGCACGAGGACACCGCGATCCGCACGCGGTCGGCCGAGTCGGCCGCGTTCGCCGTGCGCGTCCTGCCGACGGGCGAGACGTCGTCGCCGCTCTGCCAGCCGTACCAGTACATCGTCCCGGGCTGCAGCCCGCCGACGCGCGTCTTGAGGCAGTGGTCCGTCGCCGCGCCGGTGGGCACGACGACGTCGGCGTCGACGTTCGTCAGGCCCTCGTCCCGCGCGACGACGAGCCGGGCGCCGGACTTGGGGCGGTCGGTGGTCAGGCGGCTCCAGAAGCTGACCGCGGTCGGCGACGGGTCGCCGGAGGCGACGGAGTCGAGGAAGCGGCCGGGCCCGATCCGGGGCGTCGAGCCGAGCAGGCGCGCGGCCCACGCGTCGGGAACGCCGGCCAGTCCGGCGCCGAGGACGGTGGCGCCGGCGATGAGCTCACGGCGGGTGCTGACGAACATCAGAGCCTCCTCGCGGTCAGGGTGATGCGTTCCGTGAGGGCGCCGGAGCGCGCGACGATGCGGAAGCGGAAGTCGCCCCGCGCGCGCCGCTCGCTGTCGAAGCGGACGCGGTGCAGCGTCCCCTCCTTGCGCAGCTGCGTCGGGAAGCGCCGGACGACCTTCGTGCCGCGCAGCACCTCGATGCTGACGGTCGCGTCACGGGTGACCCGGAACGCGGCGCCGACCTCGCTGTTCGTGCGCCCGCCGAACACCGGGCGCGTGAGCTTGGCCGAGCGCAGCAGCGTGCAGCGCTCGACGGACGCGTAGCCGGGGCGCACGGAGAAGCGGCCCTTCACCCTGCGCAGCGGCACGCGCCGGACGTCGGCCCCGCCGGGCGCGTCGACGCGGTAGCGCACGACGAAGTAGCCGTCCGTCACCGTGCGCCCGCTGCGGTTCGCGCGGCCGTTCCAGGTGAACGACGCGCTGCGGCGGGTGAACCGGGCGACGAGGCGCTCGCCGAGCACGCGCCGCCCGA